>CAYJGM010000013.1:0-32567 GCA_964369495.1 uncultured Bacteroides sp.
AAACTGCTAACAACCAGAGATGGGCAATACACAAACGCCATAACGGGCTTTTTAAATATTTTGCAAAAATTAACAGCCGAAACAGGGGCAGACGAAATTGCGCTTGCCTTCGATTTAAAAGCGCCAACATTCCGCCATGAAAAATTTGATAAATACAAAGCAAACCGCAAAGGAATGCCCGAAGAATTAGCGCAACAAATGCCGATTTTAAAAGAACTTTTAACGCTTTTAGGCTACAAAATTGTAAGCAAAGAGGGCTTTGAGGCCGATGATATTTTAGGCACTTTGGCAAAAGCTTGTGAAGAACGCGGCGATTTTTGCGTTTTAGCAACGGGAGACCGCGACAGCCTACAACTTGTAAGCGAGAAAACTGCCGTTTTATTGGCGACAACACAAATGGGCAAAAGCGTAACAAATTTTATGGATATTGATGCCGTGAAAGAAAAATATGGCGTTACACCGATGCAATTAATTGATGTAAAAAGCCTAATGGGGGATGCCTCCGATAATATTCCGGGGGTTGCCGGCGTTGGGGAAAAAACAGCGCTTTCACTTATTCAAAATTTTAATAGTTTGAACGGTGTGTATGAAAACATAGAAAACAGCCTAATTAAAAAAGGTGTTAGGGAAAAACTGCTTAAAGATAAACAAAGCGCATATTTAAGCTATGAGCTTGCAACTATTGTTAAAAATGCGCCTGTAAACACGCAAAAAGGCGAGTATAAAAGAATTGTAAATGCCGAAAATTTAGCGGCGGCGGCAAGGCTTTTGCAAAAACTTGAAATGTATAGCACGATAAAAAAATGGAATTTAAACGATGTTCATACCGGGCAAAACGAAAATGAAAAAACAACAAAAAAAGAGAACTTGCCTTATATTGAAACAAAAAATCTGCCCGAAAATTTAAAGGCTGAACTTGTTTATATTTGCAATGCTGAATTTCAAGAAAACAGCCAATTAAGCTTTGATGACATGCAAAAGCAAGATGAAATTTTAATTGTTGAAAACGGTGCGGTTTATAAAAGCAATATAAATGAAGAAGCATTTTTAAATTTACTTTGCGATGAGAATATAAAAAAATATTGTTTTGATGCAAAGCCGCTTTATCGCGCGGCATTTGCAAAAAACAAAAGCGCAAAAAATATAGCGTTTGATGCCAAAATAGCCGCATATTTATTGGAGCCTTCCGCAAAAAACTATGATGCAATACAGCTTGCGTTAAGCTATGGCGTAAGCGATGAATTTTCGGCGGCAAACAAAGAAGCGCAAATTATTAAACCGCTGTGCATTGAACTGGAAAAACAATGTGAAAAGGCGGGAATGGCAAAGCTGTTAAATGAAATTGAAATGCCGCTGTGTGAAATTTTAGCGGAAATGGAACACGAGGGCATTGCGATTGATGCAAAGGGAATTGCGGAATTTGGCGTTCAATTACAAGCTGTTTTAAAAGAAGAACTTGCACATATTTACGAAATAGTAGGATACGAATTCAACGTAAACAGCCCAAAACAGCTTGCTAAAGCATTGTTTGAAGATATGGGACTACCCACGGGCAAAAAAACAAAAAGCGGCTATTCAACAAATGCCGAAACGCTTGAATTTTTAGCGCATCATTCGCCGGTAATAGGCCATATTTTGCAATACCGCACATATCAAAAACTTAATTCAACTTATGTTGAGGGGCTTTTAAAAGTAGTTAGCGCAGATGGGCTTATTCACTCAACTTTTAACCAAACCGAAACAAGAACAGGGCGAATTTCCTCGGGCGAGCCAAACATGCAAAACATACCCGTGCGCACAGAACTTGGAAGCCGTTTGCGCAAATATTTTACAGCTAAAGAAGGTAAAATATTACTAGATGCAGATTACAGCCAAATTGAACTTAGAATTTTAGCGCATGTTTCAAATGATAAAACCATGATAGATGCCTTTAATCGTGGTGCAGATATACATCGTTCCACGGCTGCAAAATCGTATAATGTTAGCGAAGATGAGGTAACACCGCAAATGCGCTCTTCCGCAAAGGCGGTTAATTTTGGAATTGTTTACGGTATAAGCGCATTTAGTTTAAGCAAAGATATTCATGTTAGCGTTAAACAGGCAGATACTTTTATTAAAAATTATTTCGAAAATTTCCCGGGGGTTAAAACGTATTTAGATGTAACCGTTGCCAAAGCAAAAGACGATGGACATGTTACAACATTGTATGGGCGAAGAAGAAAACTGCCCGAACTTGCAAGCAGTAATTATAATGTGCGTTCATTGGGCGAGAGAATGGCGATGAATACACCAATACAAGGCACGGCAGCAGATATAATTAAGCTTGCAATGGTGCGTGTATATAGGCGCCTTAAAAAAGAAAATTTAACGGCAAAATTAATATTGCAAGTGCACGATGAATTAATTGTAGAGTGTGTTCCACAAGAAAAAGATAAAGCGCAAATTATATTAAAAGAGGAAATGCAAAACGCAGTTCAATTATGTGTGCCATTAAGTGTTGAAGTTAATAGCGGCGAAAATTGGTATGACGCCAAAGGGTAAAAAAATGGATGAAATTGTATGCAGAGCCATGCAACAACAAGACATAAAAGCGGTTAGTGAAATTGAAAAAACTGTGCTTGATGCATGGAGTTATAATATAATAGAGCAAGCGCAAATATATAATAAATGTTATGTTGCGCTTGTTGAAAATGAAATAGCCGCATTTGCTTGTTTTGCGCATTTTGGCGACACGGCAGATTTAAACGCACTTAGCGTGCATGAAAAACAAAGGAATAAAGGCGTGGCAACAACTTTGTTGCAATTTGCTTTTGATGATTTAATTAAAAGCGGCGCAAATAAATTTTGGCTTGAAGTGCGAAGTGAAAACATGCCCGCAATTAAGCTTTATCAGCGCCTTGGCTTTAAGCAAAATGGCATTAGAAAAAACTTTTATAAAAACCCTAAAGATGATGCATTGCTGTTTGCTTTATATAAAGAAAATTAGAAATAAAAAAACATCTACAAAAAAAATAGTTTGCATTATTGAAAATTAAATTATTTCCTATAATTTAAACATATTAACTTTCAAAGAATAAGTAAAAATATAAGTTGGTACAATTTGCATGTGCCAACTTATATTAGCTTGCAGATATATAAATTGCAAATAAAAAAACCCTCGAGTAGAGGGTTTTTTATTTGTTAATTGCGTGTTATAGAAAACACATGTAATTTGTAAAATAAAGGCGAAATATATCAAATAATATATTAATCGCTGTTTTTTATATGATGCTCAACTCGCCTAATAATCATGTCAAGAGCCACAAGGTTTTTGCCACCTTCTGGCACAATAATATCCGCAAAGCGTTTACTTGGTTCTACAAAAGCCTCATACATAGGTTTAACTGTTCCTAAATATTGTGAAACAACGCTTTCAAGTGTTCGGCCACGTTTTTTAACATCACGAACTACACGGCGCAAAACCCTAACATCGGCGTCTGTATCAACAAATATTTTAATATTCATTAAATTGCGCAATTGTTCATTTTCAAAAACAAGGATACCTTCAATAATAATTACCTTAGTTGGGTTAATTAATATCGTGCTTTTTGTGCGGTTATGAATTGTAAAATCGTAAACAGGGCAATTTATGGAATTGCCGCTTGAAAGCTGCTTGATTTGCTCTATCATCAAATTGGTATCAAATGCATCGGGGTGGTCGTAATTTAATATTTTTCGCTCATCGAATGTTAAATCATTATGGGCTTTATAATAATTATCGTGTGATACAACGCATATTTCATCGCCAAAACATTCTCGCAGTTTTCTCACAAGGGTTGTTTTTCCGCTGGCGCTTCCGCCTGCTACTCCAATTATTATATTGCTCATTTAATGCCCCTTTACAGTTAAATTAAATTAAATTATATTCTTTCGTATGAAATTTTAAAAACAGCTTTTTTAACATCTTCACAATCTTCGGTTCGAATTGTGGGTTTATGGGGTTCTTCCGCCATAAAAACAACAAATCTATCGGGGTTTAAAATAAGCGCACAACTTAAATCTGCTTTAAAAAACGCTATGTCTTTTTCGCTGTCGTATTCGGCTTCTTGTACAAGTTCACCCAAGGCTACTTCGCAAAGTTCGGTGCCTGTTATATCAGTTTGCAAATCCATATATTTTGAATGTGTTTCAAAATCTGCATCTTGCGTAGGCCTTGTTTTTACATCCATAACGCTAACATAAACATTGTCGCCGTCTATATCGGTTCTTCCTAGTGGCAAAAGCGATAAATCGTTTTTTTCAATATAATCAATGGCAATATCTAAATTTTCAAATAAGCCTGTATATTGCGAAATATTATCTAAGGTGTCGTAAATCATAAGTGTAATAAAGCAAACTTAATAATAATTAAATTTTGCTTTGCCCCCTTTATAAAAATAAATAATTATTTATTGGCATACATTTTATCGTAATATTTTTTATATTCGCCGCTTGTTACATTATTTAGCCATGTTTCATTTTTCAAATACCATTTAATTGTTTTTTCAATTCCAACTTCAAAAGTGGTTTCGGGGTACCAGCCAAGTTCGTTTTTAATTTTTTCTGGGTCAATACCATAACGCTTATCGTGGCCAAGCCTATCTTCAACATATTTAATTAAATTTTCGTCGATACTATCGTCTAGAACATCGTGTAAAATTTCAATTATTTTTTTAACAATAAAAATGTTTGGGCGCTCGTTATGCCCGCCAATATTATAAACTTCGCCTATTCTTCCGCCTTCAAGAACCATGTCGATAGCCTTGCAATGGTCTTGCACATAAAGCCAATCGCGAATATTCATGCCATCTCCGTATACGGGCAGGGCTTTTTTATGTTTTGCATTGTTTATCATAAGGGGAATAAGCTTTTCAGGGAATTGATAAGGGCCATAATTGTTAGAGCAACGTGTAATAACAATTGGCATTTTATATGTATCGCCAAAGGCGGCTACGAATAAATCGGCACTTGTTTTGCTTGCGGAATATGGGCTGTGCGGGCAAAGCGGGGTTTGTTCGGTAAAAAAGCCGGTTTCACCAAGGCTACCGTAAACTTCATCTGTGCCAACTTGTAAAAATTTCTTGCCTTTTGCCCATTCTCCGCTGTTATACCAAGCGTTCTTTGCGCATTGTAACATATTTACTGTGCCTTCAACATTTGTTTTAACAAAAATTTCAGGGTTAGTAATGCTTCTGTCAACATGGCTTTCTGCGGCAAAATTTACAACATAATCAATATCGTATTTATTAAAAATATCGGTTATTGCATCTCTGTCGCAAATATCTGTGTGAATAAACACATGGCGTTTATCGTTTTGCACTTCTTGTAAATTTTCTAAATTGCCGGCATAAGTTAAAGCGTCAACATTAATTATTTTGATATCGCTGTATTTATTTAGCATATAAATTACAAAATTAGAGCCTATAAAGCCTGCGCCGCCTGTTACTAGATATGTTTTCATTTTTTTCTCCGTTTCATTTTTTGAAATATGTAATGGCACGTTGCAATACCGTGCCGTAGAATTACTATGTGATGGTATATGTTATATAATGCTGTTGTTGGCTTTTTAACTGTATAACAATAGTCAAAATGTCAATAAAATAAGCAAAAGCAAAAAAATTACTCGCCGTTCCAATTTTCGAAAAAGCAGTTTAAAGCATCTTTCCAATTTCTCATTTCGTTGCCTGTGGTGCAAGCAAACATTCTGTTTTCAAGTGCGGAATAAGCGGGCCTATCCGCGGCATTGGGATTGTTCTTTTTATATTGTGAGCTTGTACAGGGCAAAACTTTTGCTTTTGAGCCACTTAAACGCACAATTTCGCAGGCGAAATCGTACCAAGAGCATATGCCCTCGCCTGTGCAGTGGTAAATGCCGTATTCTTTGCTAACGGCAAGTTTTAATAAGTGGTGTGCTAAATCTTGCGCATTTGTGGGGTTTCCGATTTGGTCGTTTACCACAGTTAGCTCGCTACGGGTTTTTGCCGCATTAGCGATTGTTTTCACAAAATTCTTACCAACATAGCCGTAAAGCCATGCAGTTCGCACAATAAAAGAGCGCTTGCAATTATTTTGCACATAGTTTTCACCTAAAAGCTTTGTTTTACCATACGTGGATTTAGGAAACGGCACATCGTATTCGCTTAAAGGTTCATTGCAAACATTACCGCTAAAAACATAATCGGTTGAAACATGTATAAGTTTTGCACTTATTCTTTGGCAAGCTATTGCCAAATTACGTGGGCCTATTGAATTAACAAGCATAGCATCTGTTTGGTTTGTATCGCACCCGTCAACATTTGTATACGCCGCACAGTTTATTACAACATCGGGCGAAAAATCGTAAATAAAATGTTTTGTGTTTTTATAATTTGTTATATCAAATTCGGGCATGTCTACATATTTAACATCTGCGTTTATTAGTTTTTTGGGCAGTGGGGCAATTTCGCTTTTTTTATTTTTAAAACACCTTGCAAGTTCGGTGCCTAATTGGCCGCCTGCGCCTACAATTAATACTTTCATATAATAATATTGTTCCTTTTTGTTAATAAGTGGTTTTATTAAAAGTGTAAAATAATAATTTTAAATGTAATGTGAATGAGTTATAAATACAACGCAAATTTTGCCAAATGCGCAATTTTTACAAAAAATAGCAATTGGGGATAAATTAAGCGTTAAATTATTATTTAGAGGCTATAATTTTTCCCTCGGCAACCTGCTTTAAGTGGTGCCCATATGGGCTTTTTCCGTAACGTTCGGCGCTTTCAAGTAATTTTTCTTTTGTTATCCAATTATTTTTATAACCGATTTCCTCGGGTGCACTAATTTTAATTCCTTGCCTTTTTTCAACCATATGTACAAAATCCGCAGCTTCAACAAGGCTATCCATTGTGCCTGTATCAAGCCAAGCATAGCCTCTGCCCATAAGCTGAACATCTAGTTTATTTTCATGCAAATACATTTCGTTCAAGCTTGTAATTTCAAGTTCGCCTCTTGCACTAGGTTTAACTTTTTTTGCCATTTTGGCAACATTGTTATCGTAAAAATAAAGCCCGGTAACGGCATAATTACTTTTTGGGTTTTGGGGTTTTTCCTCAATTGAAACAGCCTTGCCGTTTTCATCAAATTCAACAACGCCAAAACGCTCAGGGTCGCTTACATAATAGCCAAAAACTGTTGCACGGCCGTTTTCGGCATTTGATACAGCGGCTTTTAATAGTTTTGAAAAGCCACTGCCGTAG
Organism: uncultured Bacteroides sp.; assembly: GCA_964369495.1. GTDB lineage: Bacteria > Bacillota > Clostridia > Oscillospirales > Ruminococcaceae > Ruthenibacterium. The sequence goes on from CAYJGM010000013.1 coordinate 7,257, forward strand.
AATATATTATCGCCCAAAACCATAGCGCAAGTATCGTCTCCAATAAATTCTTCGCCTATAATAAATGCTTGAGCAAGGCCATCGGGGCTTTTTTGCACTGCATAAGTTAAATTTATTCCAAATTGGTGGCCGTTTGAAAGCAATGCTTCAAAGCGTGGGGTGTCTTCGGGCGTTGATATAATTAATATATCTTTTATGCCTGCTAGCATTAATGTGGAAAGGGGATAGTAAATCATCGGTTTATCGTAAACCGGCAACAATTGTTTGCTTGTAACCATTGTTAGCGGATAAAGCCTTGTGCCTGCACCGCCTGCTAAAATAATACCTTTCATATTGTCTCCTTATAATTAAATTTTATATTACAATTAATGTTTGTAAAAATGAAAACCCCATTTTTTCCAATATCTAAACATGGAGCTTAGCTGTAATAAAAATTGTTTTATATGCTTGTTGGGTGCACGGTGCCAAGCGTGAATAACACTTGCCGTTGGCACATACATAACTTTGCCGTATTTTTGCGCTTTTCTTGTGATGTCTGCATCTTCAACATACATAAAATAACCTTCATCAAAACCGCCTATTTTTTTAAATACATCTGTGCGAATAACAAAAAAACAGCCTGTACAAAAATCTATTTCTGTTGGCTTTGTTAAATCTTCGTTACGCATTTGATATGAAAGTTCAAATTTTTTTAAAAATGGCAATGGTAATTGCCGGCTTAAAAGCGCCATAAAGGTGGGTTTACGCTTTGCGGTAAATTGCTCTTTTCCGCTTGGGTAAAAAAGGCGTGGGGTTACCATAACAACATCGGGGTTTTGTATAAGATATTCACAAAGTGTGTTTATAGCGTTGTTGCTTAAAATTATATCCGGGTTAATAATAGCGTGGAATTCACTTTGAAGTAAAGGCAAAACAGCGTTGTGCCCTGCGCCAAAACCCTTGTTTTCATCTTGTAAAATTATTTTTACATCGGCAGCAAATTTTGCGTTTTTTAATTTTACACCTGTGCCATCGGGCGAGGCATTATCAACAACGTATAAAGAAAAAATTGAATTTTGCGTATGTTTAACAATACTGCTAACGGTATTGCAAACTTCATCAAAGCCACCATATGAAACTATACTTGCGCTTATATTTATATTGCTCATTTATTCACCGTTATAACAATTTATCAAAATTAATATTAATTTAATTCATTTTTATAATACAAAAAAAGGGCGCAAACTTAATTAAAAATATTATTGCGATATGTTTTTAATTAAAAAGCTTTTACTGCCTAATTCACAATAAATTTATGCCATATTTTATGCTATAAAAATTATTTTTAATAGATTATAATTCACATTTTAACATTTTATGCGCAAAATGGCAAGAATAACATGAATTTTTATAAACAATAATCACTTTTGTATAATATTAAAAACTTTACCAAAAATAAAAGTAAAATACGGTTGTGAAATGTGGGGGGCTTTGTTTTGAAAAATTTATGTTTATTTGTTATAGGGGCTTTTGGATATGGTGCAATAGAAATTTTATTTAGGGGTTTTACACATTGGACAATGGTTGTTACAGGCGGAATTTGTTTAATAATTTTATGGTACATTGTAATGTTTTTACATTTTACGCCTATCATCATTCAAGCCATTGTTGGTGGAATATGTATAACTGTATTCGAATTTATTGTTGGAATAATTGTAAATCTGTGGCTTGGGTGGAATGTTTGGGATTACAGTTCGCATACAATTAATTTGCTTGGGCAAATAAGTTTACAATTTACCTTGTTTTGGGTTCTTTTATCTGCTATAATATGTTTTATTATGCGAATAATAAAAAAAATGATGAATTTAAGGGCGAAAAAAACAAATTTATCATAAATATTAAAAAAATACTAAAAAATGCTTGTATTCTTTTCGTTTGTGTGGTATAGTATTATAGCCGCACGGTATAGGTATTAAACGTCGCAATATGTTTGAGTTTATTCGGCTACCTTTTAAACCGGCGAGACTTAATTAAATGAGGGAATAATATGTACGCAGTAATAGTTACCGGCGGTAAACAATACCGTGTTCAAAACGGTGATACAATTTATGTTGAAAAGCTTTTGGTTGAAGCTGAAAGTGAAGTAGTTTTCGATAATGTGCTTGCAGTTGGCGAAGACGGTGCAGTAAAATTCGGAAACCCAACAGTAAAAGGTGCAACAGTAACGGGTAAAGTTATTAAAAACGGAAAAGGCAAAAAACTTAATATAATAACATATCGCCCGAAAAAAGATAGCAAACGCAAATGGGGCATCGCCAACCATTTACAAAAGTTGAAATTACCGGTATAAACGGTTAAGAATAGGAGAGATGAAGCATGGCACATAAGAAAGGCGTTGGTTCTACCAAAAACGGCCGCGATTCTGAAAGCAAAAGGCTTGGCGTAAAACGTGCAGACGGCCAGTTTGTACTTGCAGGTAATATTTTAGTACGTCAACGTGGAACACATATTCACCCCGGCCAAAACGTGGGCCGCGGAAGTGACGATACATTATTTGCGTTAGTTGACGGCAAAGTTCATTTTGAACGCGTTGGCCGCGATCGCAAAAAAGTTAGTGTGGTACAATAATTACTTAAAGCCGAGCTACACGCTCGGCTTTAATTTTTACAATAAAAGGGGAATATATGTTCATAGATACTGCTAAAATAAGTATAAAAGCGGGCAACGGGGGCAATGGTGCGGTTTCTTTTCACCGTGAAAAATATGTTAATGCCGGCGGGCCGGATGGCGGCGATGGCGGCAAGGGCGGCGACGTTGTTTTTATAGCGGACACAAATTTATCTACTTTGATGGATTTTAGATACAAACGCAAATATGTAGCGAAAAATGGTGAGGACGGCGGCGCAAAAAAATGCAGCGGTAAAAAAGCCGAAGATTTAATTATTAAAGTGCCCGAGGGTACAATAATTAAAGAGGCGCAAACAGGCCTTGTTATTGCGGATGTATCCGGTAAACAGCCGTTTGTTATTGCAAAGGGTGGCCGTGGCGGTTGGGGAAATTCACATTTTGCCACGCCCACAAGGCAGATACCAAAGTTTGCAAAACCCGGGAAAAAAGGCGAACAATACGATATTCAACTTGAGCTAAAATTAATTGCGGATGTTGGGCTTATAGGCTTTCCGAATGTTGGCAAAAGCACACTTATTTCGGTTTTAAGCGCCGCGCGCCCAAAAATTGCAAATTACCATTTTACAACCCTTGCGCCTGTTCTTGGCGTAATATATGTTGGCCCAGAGGCAAGCTTTGTTGCGGCGGATATACCTGGTTTAATTGAAGGCGCAAGCGAGGGCGTAGGCCTTGGACACGATTTTTTACGGCATGTTGAACGTTGCCGTATGCTTTTGCATGTTGTTGATATTTCAGGTTGCGAGGGCAGAGACCCAAAAGATGATTTTGAGAAAATAAATTATGAATTAGGCAATTTTTCAAGCGATTTAAGCATGCGCCCACAGATAGTATTGGGCAATAAAAGTGATATTGCAAGCGAAGAACAGATAAAAGAATTTGAGGCTTTTATTAAAGAAAAAGGCCATGAATTTTTCTGCGTTAGCGCCGCTGCAAATAAAGGGCTTGAAAAATTGCCGGGCACGATATACAGCGAATTGCAAAAACTTCCGCCAACAAAAGTTTATGAGCCTGAATATGTTAAACCCGATTTATTGATGCAAAACCCACATTCATTTGAAATTACAAAAGAAGAAGAACATGTTTATCGTGTTGATGCACCGTTCTTAGTGCGTATTTTAGAGGGCGCAGACGTTGAAGATTACGAGAGCTTGCAATATTTTCAGCGCATGTTAAACGATAGCGGTGTTATAGAAAAACTTGTTGAAATGGGCGTAGAGGAAAATGATACCATTTGCATAGATGATTTTGAATTTGATTATGTTTTCTAAATAATGACAAGCCTATAAAATAATCAGGTGAGAATTGTAATAATCTTAAACTGTATGCATATTATATACAGACACATAAATTTTTATAAACTGTATATTTGTGCGCAAAAACAAAAACATGAAGTTTGCACTTAATTATATGTAATAATAAGGAGGCATGTTTTGCCATTTAATTCTAAAAGTGAAGTTGATATTAAAGAGCAATCTGTGCTTGCGCTTGCTTTTGTGGGCGATGCCGTGCTTGAAATGCTTGTGCGTGCAAGGCTTGTTGAACGAACACGCTTAAAACCAAATGAATTAAACGCACATAAAGTTAAAATGGTTAGCGCAAAAGGGCAGTTTGAAGCGCTTATAGCAATAAATGAAATGTTAAACGAGCAAGAACAAGCTTTTGTTAGGCGCGGTAAAAACGCCTCTAAGGCAAGTGTTTCGAAAAATGCAACGCCGGAAGAATATAGGGCTTCAACAGCGCTTGAAACGCTTTTTGGCTATTTATATTTACAAAATGAACACGAGAGAATTAAAGAGTTGTTTAATATTATTTGGAATAAAACCAAAAATTAAGGCGTATACGCACAATTTTAGCCTATCTTGCCACGTTGGCTAAGCCAAGCCAATATAATAAAAACACGCATGTTTTGGCAAATTTATGCGCTATGCTGTGTTATACTCACCAGCAATACAAAAAGCATTACTCACTCGTCTGCCGGTCTAGCACAAAATTTGCATAAAATAGGTTCATGCAAATATCTAGTAACTTAATACAAAAAACATGGCTGTAATAAACCGCCAATTGCGGTAAATTACAGCCATGCTTTTAGTAAAACTTATAATTGAAGATATAAAATTGCGATTTGTTAATAATTACTTATTTGCAATTGCTATTTTTTTTTGTGGAGTTAGAGCTAGATTTGTTTTGTGAATTTGTGCTGTTGCTTGTTTTGTTTTGTGTGTTAGTGTTTGTGCTTTTGTTTTGAGATTGTTTATTATCCATGCTTTTCACCTCCCTTTGCAAATAGTATGTGCAAAAATAATTGAATTAATACAATAAATATGATATAATAATATAGTTTTATTTTACAATATATGGGGGTTTGGTAATGTCTGGGCACAGTAAGTGGAGTACAATCAAAAGAAAGAAAGAAAAAACAGACCAACAGCGCGCAAAAATATTCACAAAAGTAAGCCGTGAAATTAGCGTTTGCGTTAAAACCGCAGGGGCAGACCCTAACAACAACGCAAAATTGCGAGATTTAATTACAAAGGCAAAAAGCCTTAATGTTCCTGCCGATAATATAATGCGTGTTATTAAAAAGGCAGAGGGAGCGCAAAAAGAAGATTTTGAAAGCATAAATTATGAGGGATATGGGCCTTGCGGTGTTGCAATGCTTGTTGAAACTTTAACCGATAACCGAAACCGCACAGCGGCAAATATGCGCCATTACTTTGATAAATATGGTGGAAATTTAGGCAATATGGGTTGTGTTAGCTTTTTGTTTGCGCAAACAGGCGTTATTATTCTAAACGCAAACGGCAAAAGTGAAGAGCAAATTATGGAAGATGCCTTTGAAGCCGGTGCTGAAGATTTCGAAATGCAAGACGACATTGCAAGAATTACAACAACGCCTGAAAATTTTAGCGAGGCAAGAAATGCGCTTGAAGAGAAAAAGTATGAGTTTTTATTTGCTGAAATAGAAATGATACCATCTACACAAACCGCTGTAAATTCCGATGAAGATAAAAAAATGATGATGCTTTTACTAGACCATTTAGAAGACGATGACGATGTGCAAAATGTTTGGCATAATATAGAAAATGAAGATGAGTTAGAACGTTAATTACATTTCAAACCATGAAAGGCGGGAGATAATTTGCAGCAAAAACAAATGATATGCCATAATTGTTTGTCGCACATAAATATAGGGCACAGAAAATGCCCTTATTGTGCTTATGGGTTTGAAAATACAAACCCAAGGGGAACCTTGCCTGTTTGCACCGTTCTTGCGGGGCGTTATACCTTAGATAAAGTTGCCGCAATAGATGGCGAGGGCGTTATATATAAAGCTGCGGATGCAAAATTTAAGCGTAAAGTGATTATAAAAGAGTATTTACCCGTTACAATTTGCAACCAAAGAACGCAAAGCGGTTATATTATGCCTCGAAAAGATAAAGAGGTATATTTTAAAACAACGCGTATGGATTTTGTGGATTTATACCGCGCTTTAATGACAGTTGAGGGCACGCCCGGCCTTTGCAGAGTTTATGATTTATTGGAAATTAACAACACTGCATATGCTGTGCAAGAAATTCCTGTAGGAATAACGCTTGAAAGATTTTTAGAAAAAAGTGGTGAACCTCTTTCAATTCAGAATGCTATAAGCATTTTGCGCCCAATTGTTTATGCGGTGGAAGCAATGCACAGAAAAGGCCTTTTACATCGTGGTATTAGCCCAAAAACTATTTATGTTAATTCTTCGGGCAAGGCTATATTATCGGGTTTTGCAACAATTGGGTTAAGAACGGCAGACAGCGATTTAAAAAGCCAAATATACGCCGGTTTCACGGCGCCCGAGCAATATTCCGCTTCAGAATTCGACGGCAAATATTCCGATGTTTATGCGCTTGCGGCCGTTTTTTATAAAGCAATTACGGGCGTTACACCTCCTGTTGCAGATAGGCGCAAACAACATGATACAATTATATCTCCAAGAAATGTTGTAGATAATATACCAACATTTGTTTCTGTTGCACTTATGCGTGCGCTTAGAATTTCAGGTGCACAGCGTATGCAAACGGCACCGGAACTTTTAGCGGCAATTACACAGCCCAATTTGCAACGTGAAAACGAAAAAATACTTAAAAATACAAATCAAAGAAATAATTTTATCTCAATTGCGGTTATAGTTGTGTGTTTAGTTATTGCACTTGCATTAGCGGCGGTGCTTTTAATTAATTCATTTAATAAGCCGCTTGATACATCAACGCCAAACACAAGTTTAAGCACAGCCGTTTCACAGCCAACGCCCGAACCCGAATATATAACGGTGCCATCGTTTGTGAATGAAGAGTATGCAAAAGTTGCACAAAACACAGAATATATTAACAACTTCATGTTTACAATAACAGAGGATTACAGCTCGGTTTTCGATGCCGGAAAAATTATGGACCAAACCCCAAAAGAGGGCGAAAGCGTTGTGATTGGAACTACAATACAGCTTATTGTAAGCCGTGGCCCGCAAACCGTTTTAATGCCCTCTGTGGTAGGTTTAAGCAGAATAGACGCAATTGCCGCGCTTGATGCTTTAGGCATAAGGTATAATGCGGTTGAATATGTAAACGATGGCTCGTTTGCAGCGCAGCAAGTTGTAAGAACAGATTACACCGTGGGAGAAAGCTTAGACCCAACAAAAGATGTAGTTACAATTTATTATGCCGCGCCGCCGCCTGTTGTTTCTTCCTCTGTACCAAGTTTGCCGCAAAGCACAAGCACAACAACGCCTTAATAACTGTAAGATTTGTTTTGTTATATATAGTTAATAACTAATGGCGAAAGGTGAATGGCTATTGCGCCTATGGTAAAGGTTATTTATATAATATGGAGGAATAGCTCGTGAAACTTTTATTTCTTATTGGAAATGCTGCAGTAGGTAAAATGACTGTAGGGCAGCAACTTATGAATATTACTGATTTAAGACTTTTTCACAATCATATGTCTATTGAACCGATCATTGAAGTTCTGGGTTACTTTAACGGCAAAGCAAGTAATAGGATTCGTGAAGTTGTCTTTGAAGAATTTGCGGAATCAAATAATTACGGAATGATATTCACCTATATGTGGGCATTTGACATGCAGGAAGATTGGGATTATATAGAATATGTCAAAAACATTTTTAAAAAACGAAATGACAATATGGAGTTTTATTATGTGGAACTTGTAGCTTCAGTAGAAATTCGCATGGAAAGAAATGTTACTGAAAATAGGTTAAAGCATAAAGCATCAAAACGAAATATTCAAGAATCTAAACAAAGAGTTATTGATGATGATAGCAGATATCGTATCGAAAGTTTTGACGGAGAAGTGCCTTTCGAAAACTACATAAAAATTGACAATTCTTTTCTTTCACCAGATAAAGTGGCATTAATAATAAAGAAAAAATTTAATTTATAACTCATGTTATGAGCATTTGATGAAGTAATATCACACAATTACCAAAACGAAAATCTATCAGATGAAATTGTAGGGGAGGGGTTTGCCCACCCGAATTTTCAATAAAATTAAATAAGGCACTACTGCCATTATCAATTTTTTGATAATGGCAGTTTTTAATGTGTATATATATAAAACTTTGTTTTTCTTGCCCTTTAAAACAACTTGCAAATTATATGCATAAAAAAAACTGCATGCGCATAAAAATTAGTTAGAATAGCGAAAGGGGCAGGCATCATGGAAATTAAAATTTATAGCGATACCGTAAGCGCAGCAACAACAGTGTGCGATACAAAACTGGAATTGCCGATAGAAACAGAAATATTGATACCCGACTATCTGCCGCAGGTTTTTAAAATTGTTAAATGCTTTGTGCATTTAGTGGTTTTGCAAAAGCAGATGTCCACCGTAAGGCTAACTATGGACGGATACTTGCGGCTAACAGTTTTTTATCAATCCGAAAACGAGGAAGAACTTTGCCACACAGAGCAAAAAGTGCCGTTCACAAAACAGGTTGATTTAGCACAAGGCGAATTTTATTGCCCGGATATAAGCATAGCAGGGGAGATAGAATACATAAATTGCCGTGCTGTAAACCAAAGAAGAATTGATATCAGAGGCGCATATGCGCTTAATATCAATGCAAACGCACAAACAACAAGCGAAATTATTTCAAGCTTAGCAGAGGGCGGCGTTCAGCAAAAAATGTGTACATTATCGGGCCTTTGCACAGTAGGCGTGCAAGAAAAAGTTATAACCGCGCAAGATGAAATAGAATTTGAAACACAGCCCGAGGCAGTGCTTGATATTCAAAGCGGCGGCAGCGTAAGCGAAGTAAAATTGATAAGCGGAAAAGCCGTGTTAAAAGGCGCAATTACGGCAAAAGTGTTGTACAGAACAAGCGAACTGCAATATATAAGCAAAACGGTAGATTTTAACGAGGTTGTAGAAGTTGAAAACGCCGATGATACATGTGAGAGTATTGCGTTTGTAAAACCCACAGGGTGCACTTTGCTCTCCGCTGAAGACGGTAAAACAACACTTACTATAACAGCCATATTGTATGTAAAAGTATTCAAACAAATAAAAACAAGTGCCGTGTGTGATGCATTTTCAACAGTGTATGATACAAATTTAGAATTTGATAAAGTATACACAGAAGAAACTGTTGATAATTTCAGCGTGCAAATTGAAAGCGCAACCGAGGGAAGCCTACCAGACGAGCAAGCTCAAATTTTGGCAACATTTGCAACGCCTATGCAACCCGAACTCATTGAAGAAGACGAAAAAACACGAATAAGAGGCAGGGTGCTTTTACATGTATTTTGCCGTAATTCATTAGGCGAGATTGATTGCTACGACAAAGCTTGTGAGTATATTTTACCCGGAGGCTACACCGAGCAAAGAGAAAATTTATTGCTTAGCGCAAATGTTGGAATTGTTAATGTAAGCGCAAAAAAAGCAGGCAAAATAACAACAGCGGCAGCTGTGTTAAAAGTAGAGGGCATGCTTACATGCAAAAAAGAGCATATTGTTTTAAAAAATATCGTAAATGAAGATGAACTTGTTAAAACAGATGAAAATATTGCGCTTAGAATATATTATGCGCAACAGGGCGAACACCTATTTGATATAGCGCGCAGATATGCGGTATCTCCACAGTTTATAGCGCAAACAAATGAATTGCAAACAGATGAAGTAGAAAAGCGTATGAATTTGCTAATACCTGCAAATTCACAGTGAAAGGGGGTTTAATATATGCAATACAGTAAAGTTTATGCGGATATAGCAACACGCACAGGCGGAGATATTTATATGGGTGTTGTAGGCCCTGTGCGAACAGGTAAAAGCACTTTTATAAAGCGTTTTATGGAACTTATGGTTTTGCCGGAAATTACAAACGATGCATTTGCACAGCGTGCAAAAGATGAACTTCCACAGTCGGCCGCAGGGCGAACAATTATGACAACAGAACCAAAGTTTGTGCCTGAAAAAGCCGTGAATATAGAACTTGAAGATGGCGTAAGTTACCGCACTAGGCTGATAGATTGCGTTGGCTACATGGTGAACGGGGCGATGGGGCACAGCGAGGACAACCGCCCAAGAATGGTTAAAAGCCCATGGTTTGAGGGTGAAGTGCCCTTTGATGTAGCAGCGGAAACAGGCACAAGAAAAGTTATACGAGAGCACTCTACAATCGGAATAGTTATGACATCCGACGGCAGTATTAGCGATTTACCAAGGGCGGCGTATGAAGATGCGGAAACAAGAGTTATAGCTGAAATGGTTGAAATAGAAAAACCATTTATAATTTTGCTAAATTGTGTTTCACCGGAAAGCGAAAACGCACAAAACCTAGCAAAATATATGGAGGAAAAATATTCACACACAGTTTTGCCTATTTCATGCGTTGAAATGGACGAAGACGACATTGTAAATATTTTAAAGGCAATTTTATTCGAGTTCCCATTAAGAGAAATTGCATTTGAGATGCCGCGCTGGGTAACTTTGCTTGAACAGGGGCACTGGCTTCAAAAATCATTATATGATGCAGCAATAACGCTTGCAAACTCAACTGCATGCATGAAAGATTTAATGCGTCAAAGCGGCGTTGAAAGCGAATACGTTGATAAATGCAAATTGGTTAGTGCACAGCTTGCAACGGGCTGTGTAGCAATGCAATTAAGTTTGTTACCGCATTTATTTTATAAGGTTTTAAGCGATGTTACAGGCCTTGATGTTAAAGACGAAGCAAGCTTAATGCCGTGTGTAATGCAAATGGCAAAAACAAAACTGCAATATGAAAAAATACGGTGCGCTCTTGAAGAAGTACAAGCAACAGGTTATGGCATAGTTATGCCTACACTAGAGGAATTAACATTGGAAGAGCCTGAAATTGTAAATCAGAACGGAAGATATGGAGTTCGTTTAAAAGCAGGTGCACCGTCAATACACTATGAATGTATCAAACAGAAGTCTATGTTTCAAAAAAATTGGTGGTATAAAACAACATAAAAAACTTATGATGTCAAGATATATTTGACGATGGGGTAATGCTATTATTATCAAATAAATATGCAGATTAATATTGTAAAATTTAAAAATAATGAATCTGAATTAAGGTAGTCTTTTGACTGCCTTTTTTGTTATAAGAATTATTTATAAATAAAAAAAACTATTCAATAAATCGATGCCTTTGTTTTTGCTTTGTTTTTTATTTAAAATGTTGTAATGATATGCTTTTATGGTATAATATAATAGTTGAGTTATTATTGTTGACATGATGGGGGCTACTGTGAAAAAGAGTATTATTTGCAAATCATTTTGCCTTTTTCTAGAGGGACTTAAATGTCTCGAATTATAGTCTAAAACTAATGTTAGCAAATATGCCTTAAACTGCGTTTTCTATTAAACAGATTGATTAACTCGCACTTTTGGCTTTTTTGAAGAGGCTAGGGTGGCCATGAATATTTTACGTTTGCAGCTTGTGTTCTTGCCAATATATCCATAATGGAGAGTTATCCTTGCAAATTTAGCGTGGTACTCTCCGAAAGAAATGAACAACAGCCAGCACAATTGATTTTACCGTAACCCAAATCGATTTCAAGTTGCATTGTCACTGGGTTTATGCTATAATTTATCCGTAAATTTATAAATGAGACAAGCAAAAATTCGCCATATATTACTTGAAAAAATTTAATAATTCTTAATGCTTGTTTTTGTTTTTAAAATGTATTACAAAATAAATTAATGATAATTAATTTAAATTATAAATCTTAAAGTAGGTGCAGTATGAAAGTAGTGCTTTTAGCAGGCGGCTTTGGAACTCGGATATCAGAAGAAAGCCAATTTAAACCAAAACCAATGGTTGATTTAGGTGGTATGCCAATTATTTTACACATAATGAAATTATATTCAGTACATGGTTTTAATGAATTTATTATTTGTGCAGGGTACAAGCAACATGTTATTAAAGAATATTTTGCAGATTATTTTTTACATACTTCAGATATAACTTATGATTTTACCCAAGGTAAAAATGACATTATTGTTCACAACAATACATCAGAACCATGGAAAGTTACAGTTGTAGACACAGGACTTAAAACTATGACAGGTGGACGAGTAAAAAGAGTTAGCGATTATATTGGCGATGAGCCATTTTTGTTAACTTATGGTGATGGTGTTTCCGATTTAAATATTGCCGAATTGGTTGAATACCATAAATCTCATGGTAAACTAGCTACTATTTCTGCGTATAATATAGGGCAGCGATTTGGCGTGTTAGATATTCAAGAAGATGGAGTAATAAAAAATTTTAGAGAAAAAACAGATGGAGATGGAAACCTTATTAATATAGGGTTTATGGTCTGCCAACCAGAATTTGTGGATTATATAGAAAATGATGATACTGTATTAGAGAGAACTCCACTTGAAACAGTAGCGAAAATGGGACAATTAATGGCATATAAACATAATGGCTTTTGGCAATGTATGGACACAGTAAGAGAAAAAGAGCAGCTAGAAAAGTTATGGGCAAATGGACAAGCTCCTTGGAAAGCATGGGTAGACTAATGGTGGATTTATCTTTTTTTATAAATAAAAATGTGTTTGTAACAGGCCACACAGGCTTTAAAGGTGCTTGGCTTTCAAAAATTCTAGTCGATGCAGGCGCACAATTAACAGGTTATTCGTTACTGCCACCATCAGAACCAAATTTATTTAATATTCTAAAATTAGAAAATAAGATGAATTCAATAATAGGAGACATAAGAGATTATGACAAACTATTTAGTGAGTTTTGCAAAGCAAAACCTGAAATTGTAATTCATCTTGCTGCACAGCCTTTAGTTATAGACGGTTATAATAACCCAAAATATACTTATGAAACGAATGTAATGGGTACTGTGAATGTTTTAGAATGTATTAGGAAATGTGATACTGTTAAGAGCTTTTTAAATGTTACAACTGATAAAGTTTACAAAAATAATGAATGGGAATGGGGATACCGTGAAAATGAACTATTAGATGGTTATGACCCTTATTCTAACTCTAAATCATGTTCAGAATTAGTTACTCATAGTTACAAAGCAAGTTTTTTTGCTAATAATTCTGTTGCGATTTCCACTGCAAGGGCAGGAAATGTAATAGGTGGTGGAGATTTTGCGAAAGACAGAATTATTCCAGATTGTATTAAAGCTGCAGTGAATGGTGATACAATTATTGTTAGAAATCCTAATTCTACAAGACCATATCAACATGTGTTAGAGCCTCTTTTTGCATATTTAATGATAGTACAAATGCAATATGAAGATAGTTCATTTTCAGATTGGTATAATGTTGGGCCAGACGATAGTGATTGTGTAAAAACATCGACATTAGTTGATTTGTTTTGCGATAAATGGCAAAATGAGATAACATGGAAAAATATAAATAAAGATGGACCACATGAAGCTAATTTTTTAAAACTTGACTGTTCAAAAATTAAACAAAAATTAACATGGAGACCTACTTGGAATATTGAAATTGCAATTGAAAAAACAGTTGAATGGGCAAAAGCATACAGTGAAAATAAGGATATTATTGCTGTAACTAAGAAACAATTTGAAGAATTTTACTGTGGAGGTAATAATGAATAAATGGAATAATGAAAGCCAGGCAAGACAAGAGATTTTGGGCATGGTGAAAAATTATTATGAGCAATTTAAAGTTAATGGCAAAACATTTGCTGAGGGAGATAGAATTACATATGCCGCAAGAGTTTTTGATGATAAAGAAATGTGTGCGTTAGTTGATACTTCATTGGATTTTTGGTTAACTGCAGGAAGATATGCAGATAAATTTGAAAAAGAATTTACAAAATGGCTTGGGGTGAAATATGCAAGCCTTACAAATAGTGGCTCATCTGCCAATTTGCTTGCGTTTATGGCATTAACGTCTCCGCTTTTGGGTGAAAAGTCTATTAAGCGTGGAGATGAAGTTATTACTGTTGCTGCAGGTTTTCCTACAACGGTTACACCTATTATTCAATATGGAGCTATTCCAGTTTTTGTCGATGTTACAATTCCACAGTACAATATTGATGTAACACAGTTGGAAAAAGCATATAGCAAGAAAACAAAAGCGGTTATGATAGCGCATACTTTGGGTAATCCTTTTGATTTAAATGCTGTTAAATCTTTTTGCGATAAATATAATTTGTGGCTTATAGAGGATAATTGTGATGCATTAGGAAGCAAGTATATTTTTAATGGTGAAGAAAAATATACAGGAACAATAGGCGATATTGGCACAAGCAGTTTTTACCCTCCTCATCATATGACAATGGGTGAAGGTGGTGCAGTTTACACAAACGATGCATTGCTCCATAAAATTATTAACAGTTTCAGGGATTGGGGCAGAGATTGCAGTTGTCCTTCTGGTGTTGATAATTTATGTCAACATAGATATGATAGACAATATGGCGAGTTACCTAAAGGTTATGATCACAAATATGTGTACAGCCATTTTGGATATAATTTAAAAGTAACAGATATGCAAGCTGCCATAGGATGTGAGCAATTAAAAAAATTCCCAACTTTCGTAACACGACGTCGTGAAAATTGGCAACGGTTATATAATGCTTTATTACCCGTAAGTGATAAACTAATATTGCCACAAGCTGAAGAAAATTCTGTTCCATCGTGGTTTGGTTTTTTAATTACAGTTAAAGAAAATTGTAAAGCTTCAAGAGAAGATGTAGTAAGATTTATTGAAAAGCACAATATACAAACAAGGCCATTATTCAGCGGGAATTTATTAAAACATCCTTGCTTTGATGAGATGAAGAAAAGTGGTGAAGGATATAGAGTAATTGGTGATTTAGTAGTTACAGACACAATTATGAACAACACATTTTGGGTTGGCGTATACCCTGGGATGACAAACGAAATGGTTGACTATATGGCAAATATAATAATTAAGGCAATTAGCTAATGTTTAACAAAATAAAAGAATTGCTTATAAAAATGAAATTATGGCAGTTTGTGAAGTTCGGAATTGTGGGTGTTAGTAATACTTTAATATCACTTGCAATTTATTACATTGTTATTTTTATTAACGGTGACTATTACTTGCTTGGCAATTTTTTAGGTTGGGTTGTAAGTGTTTTTAATGCATTTTATTGGGGTAATAAGGTGGTTTTTAAAGAAAATAAAGAAAACCGCAGTTATATTAAAAGCTTGTTAAAGTCATATACTACATATGGTGCAACATTTATCTTAACTCATTTTTTAATGTATCTTCAAGTAGAAATTTGGAGTATTAGCGAAATAATTGCACCTATAATTAACCTTATAATTACAATTCCACTGAACTATATTATAAACAAGTTTTGGACTTTTAAGTAAATGATGCTGATGTGTACAAGGCTTGAAGTATTAAAAATTAAGAGGATAACCAATGAAAAAAATAAGCATATTAGTGCCGTGCTACAATGAAGAAGAAAACGTAGTGCCTGTGAGCGACGCCATTGTTAAAATTTTAGAAAATGACCTTTCAAATTATGATTATGAGATAATTTTTATAGATAACTGTTCAACAGATAACACTCGCAATTTATTGCGTGCTATTTGTGAGAAAAACAAGAAAATTAAGGCCATTCTCAATGTGACAAATTTTGGACAATTTAAATCTCCTTACTATGGACTTTGCCAAACAACGGGAGATTGTACTATAATGGTTTGTTGCGATTTTCAAGACCCACTTGAACTTATACCTGTGTTTGTGCAAAAGTGGGAGGAAGGCTACAAAATTGTTAATGGCGTTAAAACTTCTAGCAAAGAAAACAAGCTTGTTTATTTTTTGCGGAGCGTTTACTATAAATTAATTAAGCGTATGTCATCAATTCAAATGATAGAACATTTTACTGGTTTTGGTCTTTATGATAAAAGGTTTATAAAGCTTTTGCGTGAACTGAAAGATCCTATTCCTTTCATACGCGGAGTTGTTGCAGAATATGGTTACATGCGTAAAGAAATTCAATACGAGCAACTTCAAAGGCGTGCAGGTAAAACACATAATAACTGGTACACTCTGTACGATGCAGCAATGTTGAGTTTTACCTCGTATACAAAGTTTGGTCTTCGCATTGTAACTTTTGTAGGAATTATAGGTGCAGTTTTAAGCTTGCTTGTGGGTGCATGTTATATGATAATGAAGTTACTTAACTGGAACAGCTTTGAAGCGGGCATTGCACCGCTTGTTGTGGGTGTTTTTGTGCTTGGGTCACTTCAACTTTTTACTCTCGGGTTTTTAGGAGAATACATCATGGCGATTAACGAGAGGGTTATGAACAAGCCTCTCGTGGTAGAAGAGGAAAGAATTAACTTTGACCAAAAGGGGAACTTAGATGAATAAAAATTCACAACTTTTAGACTGTACTTTGCGCGACGGTGGTTTTGCACTTGAGGATTTTGGAAAGAACGCAGGCGAGAACGAGATGGTGTTCAAAAGTGCAGAAATTGAAAAAATTGTTGAGCACTCCGTGAAAAGCAACATTGATATAATTGAGTTGGGTGCAGTGGAAATTTCTAAAGATTGCAAGAAAAAGTATGCAATTTATCAAAATTTACAAGAGATTTCAAAAACTAAAAAACAGAGCAATAACAAAAAACAAATGTATGCAGCAATGTATCGTGGGCCGGATACTCCAGTTGAAGATATACCACCATACAGCGAGGACTTATGCGAGTGTGTCCGTGTTATTTTAAGGTACTCCGAGCTGAAAAAATCGCTTGATTTCTGTGAAGCTCTTTCAAAAAAAGGCTATAAAGTATTTATACAGCCAATGCTTACAATGCGATATACAGCTGAGGAATTAGACTTAATTATCGAGTATGCAAATAAAATTGACGCATATGCGCTATATATTGTAGACAGTTATGGCTACATGCAAAACGAAGATGTTTTGAGGCTTTTTAATATATATGACAAAAAGTTGAAAAATAGTGTGCGAATAGGTTTCCATGCACATGACAATATGAATTTGGCTTTTTCAAATTCACTTTATTTTGCGAATATTGATACGGAGCGCGCAATAGTTATAGATTCGTGTGTTTTGGGGATGGGACAAGGTGCAGGTAACTTGCAAACAGAATTAATTGTGACAGAGCTTAACAAAAAAACCAACAAAAATTATGATTTTACTGCTGTTTTACAAATTGCCGAGATTATACAACAGTATTTGCCCGAAAAATTGTGGGGGTTTGATCTTGTTAAATTCTTGCCAACAATTCACAAAATTGCATACAAGTATTCGTCAGAATTTAGAGATACATATCACTTAAGTTTTGTTGAAATTGATTCTATATTTAGTAATTTCCCAAAAGAGTTGATGAACAGGTACACTGAAAGTGATGCTAAAAATATTATTGATAACAAGCATTTATACATATAATCAAGGCGTTTAAAAAAAGCGGAGGTATTGCAAATGACATTTTCAGATTACATTGTTAATTTTCTCGTGAACAAGGGCGTTACCGATGCTTTTGGAATACCCGGTGGTGTAATTTTAGATTTATTATATTCAATAGATGCCTCATGTGATATCTCTGCACACTTATCATTTCACGAGCAAGCAGCAATGTTTTCTGCAAGTGGATATGCGCAAACTTCTGGCAAAATAGGTGTTGCCTATGCCACGCGAGGGCCTGGTATTACAAATATGATAACTGGAATTATAGACGCACATCACGACTCGATACCAGTTATGATATTTACTGCGCACACAACAAAAATAAAATATAAAGAGATGCGAATAGAGGAAAATCAAGAGCTTTGCACTGAAAAAATGTTTAAAGATATTACAAAGTATGCAGTTAAAATCGATGATATTACAAAGGCTGTTTATGAGTTTGAGAAAGCTTATTACAAAGCCGTTTCAAATAGAAAAGGACCTGTTTTTTTAGACATAAATGCTAAATTATTTAGCAGCGAAATTGACGAAAATTGCGCGAAATACGAAATTTTCGAAAACGGAGAAACTGCAAAAGCGGATAGTGCCGTAAACTGCATTAAAGAGTTATTAAAAAAAAGCAAAAGACCTGTTTTGCTTTATGGTGACGGAATAAACCAAGCAGGTGCACAAGAAAAAATGAGACAAATCGCTGAAAATAACGGAATACCCGTTATTTCAAGTAGATTTTCGCTAGATGTAATGGGAGATAGTGAATATAACTACGGATATATAGGTAGCCATGCAATAAGGTACGGTAATTTTATGCTGTCTAAGGCAGATTTAATTATAAGCATAGGCAACAGGCTATCGTTTCCGCTTTATTCTAAAAGTTACGAGGACATAGCAAAAAAATCCTTTATCAGAATTGACATTGATGAAAAAGAATTTCTGCGTGACTTACCTAATTCTCGAAATTACAAAGTGGATATCAACATAATTGCAGATAAACTTTGCAACGAAAGTTTATCATACATTGACAAAAGCAAATGGCTTGAAACAGCACAATATGTAAAAGATAAGCTGTTTAGTATAGATGTAAATTTACCTGTAAATATTATGAAAAATATAGCTACCACTGTGTGCAAGGGTTGTGTTGTAACAAGCGATGTTGGAAATAATGAATTTTGGCTTTCACGTGCATTCGCATATGGAAAATTAAACAATAGAGTTATATACTCGAAATCTTTTGGGGCACTAGGGTGTTCTTTACCAAAAGCAATAGGTGCTTTTTATGCAACAAAAAAGCCAGTAATTTGTTTTGCAGGAGATCAGGGATTTCAGCTTAACATACAGGAATTGCAATTTATTGCCATGAACAAATTACCTATACTTATTGTTGTAATGAATAACAGCTCTTCAGGAATGATAAAGTCACGTCAGAAGATAAAATATAAAGATAAATTTGTACACGCAACTTTGAATAGCGGTTATGGATTGCCTTGTATTGAGAAAATTTCAAATGCGTATGGGTTAAATTATATAAAATACTGTGTAGATTTTTTAAAATGCGGTTTTGAAATAAAAGAGCCGACTGTTTTAGAGGTTGTTTTCAGTGAAGAGATAGATTTAGATCCAAACTTGCCTTTTGGCAACGAATGTCAAAATCTAACACCTTTATTAGATGCTAAGCTTTACAACGAACTTAATAAGCTTTAGATAGTGTCTGCATAAAATTTTGTTTGGAGGGTGAAAATGCACATTACCAATAAAACCGTAATGGTGACAGGGGCAACTGGGCTTTTAGGTAGCAAGCTAGTATGCGAATTGTTAAACAATAACAACACCGTTATTGTATTAGCGCGTAACGAAAAAAAAATTAAAGCGTGCTTTAAAGACTTTTTGAACAGTAAAAAATTTATTTATTACGTGCAAGATGTTGTGAGTGATTTTGACAATATAAAAGAAGATATTGATTATATTTTCCACGCAGCTGGACCAATTTCGAGTGAAATAATAAGAAACTCGCCTGTTGATGTTATAACACCAAATATTATAGGGACACTCAATGTTTTGAATTTCTTAAAACAACAAAATGAAAAAAAAAATATGTTTGGCAAGGCAATTATATTTTCAAGTGCAACCGTGTATACGACGGCAGGCGAAGAAAAAGTTTTTTGCGAGGAAGATACACAACTTACACAAGGAATTGATGACATTACTGCGTGCTATTTCGAGAGTAAGCGAATGAGTGAAGTTATTGCTAAATCGTATTGTAAGCAATACAATATGCCTGTAACAATAGCAAGGTTGGGCTATATTTACGGACCGACATTATATGAGCCAAACACAGCGTTTTATCAGTTTTGCAAAGCCGTGTCAAACGGTGAAAACATTGTAATAAATGCTACAGCTATTGCAAGAAGAGACAATATTTATATTGATGACGCAGTGGAAGCATTGCAATATTTAGCAATTGTGGGAGCAAACGGGGAGAGTTACAACATATCCTCAGGTGGAGAACTTAGTAATTTTGTTGCCGCAGACGAAATGGCAGATATACTGGTTCAAATTGCAAACAAAGAAAATAGCACTAAAATAAAAGTAGAAAAAAACAGTAATATTCTAAGAGATAACAATATAATGCTTAACAATGAAAAACTTAAAAAGCTTGGTTGGCAAGTGAAAACAAGCATATATGAGGGTGTAAAGTTAACATTGGAAAATTACATAAAAAATAAGGAGCAAGAAAGTGTTGATTGAAAAAGTTAATTCTCCGGCGGACATTAAAGGCTTTACAGCAATGGAAAGAAAACAGCTGGCAAATGAAATTCGCGAGTTAATTATTAACAAAGCAAGCGAGAAAGGCGCACATGTTGGGCCTAATCTTGGCATGATTGAAATTACAATAGCCATGCATCATGTATTTAACTCACCAAAAGATAAATTTGTGTTTGATGTTTCTCACCAATGCTATACACATAAAATTTTAACAGGAAGAAAAGATGCATATCTTTTACCAGAGCATTACAATGATGTATCAGGATTTACAAACCCAAAAGAGAGTGAACATGACCTGTTTAATGTGGGGCATACATCAACATCAATAAGCCTTGCAGCAGGGCTTGCTAAAGGCAGAGATCTTTTGGGTGAAAACCACAATGTTGTCGCTGTTATAGGTGATGGTTCTTTAAGTGGTGGACAAGCTTATGAGGGGTTGCACTTTTGTGGTGAGCTAAACACAAATTGTATAATAATTGTTAACGACAATCAGATGTCAATTGCAGAAAATCACGGTTCAATTTATAAGCACCTAAAAGAATTGCGTGATACCAAAGGTGAAGCACAAAACAACATATTTAAAAGCCTTGGGTTTAAGTATATATATAGCGAAGATGGGCACGATACAGAAAAGTTGATTGAACTGCTTAATGATATTAAAGATACGCAAGACCCGATAGTATTACACACTAGCACCAAAAAGGGCAACGGATGTGAATTTGCAATGAAAGCTAAAGAAGATTGGCATTTCAGGCCGCCCTTTCACAAAAAAGATGGTTCTTTCAGAAATGTTTTTACAAATAAAAATTACGATGATATGGTATGTGACTATCTTTTGGACAAGATGAATAAAGACAAGGGTGTTGTTGCGGTTGTTGCGGCAGTACCATGGACAATAGGTTTCACTGATAATAAACGCGAACTAGCAGGCAAGCAGTTTGTTGATGTTGGAATAGCTGAAGCACACGGTGTAACAATGTCTGCAGCAATTGCAAAAGCAGGCGGTAAGCCAGTTTTTGCAACGTTTTCTACTTTCTATCAAAGGGCTTTTGACCAAATTGCTCAAGAACTTTGCATAACAAAATTACCTGTAACAATGCTTGTGCGTAACGCATCTATTTGGGGTATGCCCGATATTACACATCTTGGCTTTTTTGATATTCCGATGATGGCAAACATACCCAATTTAGTATATCTTGCACCTACTAATGAGCAAGAATATTTTGCGATGCTTGATTGGAGCATTGAACAAAACGAGCATCCTGTTGCAATACGTATACCAAAAAACGGAGTACATCAAGCAAAAGGTGCTGTTGATAAAGATTACAGTACTTTAAACAAATACAAAGTTTGCGAACAAGGCAAAACTATTGCAGTTGTTGCTCTAGGAG
Organism: uncultured Bacteroides sp.; assembly: GCA_964369495.1. Lineage (GTDB taxonomy): Bacteria > Bacillota > Clostridia > Oscillospirales > Ruminococcaceae > Ruthenibacterium. The sequence goes on from CAYJGM010000013.1 coordinate 29,004, forward strand.
ATTTTTTTCAACTTGGTGAAGATGTTGTTAAGGCGATAAAAGATAAGTTGGATATAGATGCAACGCTTATTAATCCACGTTATATCACAGGGATAGACTCTGAAGTATTAGATGATTTAAAGAAAGACCATGAACTTGTTATTACGCTTGAAGATGGCATTTTAAGCGGTGGGTTTGGTGCAAACATATCAAGTTACTTTGCACCATCAAACGTTAAAGTTTTGAACTATGGTTTCAAAAAAGAGTTTATAGACAGATATAATGCATCAGAAATTATGTATAATAATCGTTTATCTCCAGATTTAATAATTGAGGATATAAAAAAGTGCTATAAACATAGCGTTAAATAACTAAAAATAAATAGTATATTAATTAATGAAATTGTAGAATATATATGGATATTTAACATTGTAATTACATAGGTTTTCAGTTTTACAATCGACTAGTTAAATTGTTATTAAGGAGAAAGTCAAACTACATTGAAAAACGAAATTATATCATCAAAAAACAAATTAACATTATTTTTTACAAGCAATAGGCTTTTATTTGTTTTTATAATCATTTATTGTGTTCTGTTGAGTGTTTTCATTGAAAGAGGATATTTCACGGACGAAACAGATAATTTTTTAGGTGGAATTACGATTGCACGTGGTGAAAATATGTATAAGGATATGATATCACAACATATGCCGTTTTCTTATTATATTTTTGCAATTCCAGCACTTATTGGCGTTAACAGCATCATAGGTTTTCGTATTGCGTTTATTATATTTCTTATTTTGATTTGGACAGTTATGTATTTTAGATACAAATCAAGTTATGGAAGTTTTTTAATGCTTTTGTACCCACTGTTTTATATCACATCGATGGGTTATTTTGAAGTTACTGGTTCGTCTGCAATATCAGATCATTTTCAAGCACAGGGATTTGCTATTTTACTATTAGAATTTATAGAGTTTTTAAAAACACATAAAATTACAAGGTCGACCGCATTTATGGTTGGTTTTTCTATTTTTTTATCTTTTGGAACAACATTTACTTCCGTTTTGGGTGTTTTCGTCATTTTTATAGGTGTATTAAGTACTGAATTATGGCTATTGCATAACAAAAAAAGCTTAAATATTAAAGATGTTTTTAGTGTGTTATTAAAAAAATATTGGCTTTTAATATTGGTATCTGCTTTACCTTTTATTTTGTTGTCGATATATTATGTTTCAATAGGAAACCTATATAATTTTTATTTTGGCGCTTTTAAATTCAATATAGATATATATTCAAAATATGCTGGAACTGGAAGTAATATTTATGCAGATATAATTTCCACTGTAGGAAACTATGGCGATTTTATTGTAAGAAATTTAAATGGTATATTTGAACAACCGGCAACATCATTTCGATATTTGTCTTTAGTTTTCATTAATATATGTTTTTTTATATTTTTTTATATAAGATATAAATATAATGTTATAACTATCATTTTGTTTACATTCATGTCAGCTATAAGAGGGTATGATGGGTTTCATTCATATGCATACTATTCTGTAACATTTATAATGGGAATAATATTAATCAATAACCTTATTAAAGACAATGAAAGTGTGAAGAAAAAACATTTTTACATACTCGCTGGTTTCTTGATATTCTTTACCAATATAGAATATGTTCATCGAATTAATGCTGTTCCACTTCTGTTTGATGAATATGATATGGGAATGTCGCCTGTTGAAGAAAGAATAGTACAGCTTATTGATGAAACAGAGCCTTTGATTAATACATCTATTGAAACGAGTGTTTATTTGCAAACAGGAAGGCATTCTTTAATAACTTATGAACCTTCGGTGCCATGGTTTTGGGAAATTTATGAAGAGGACTTTTTTACGAAAATAGAGAAAGACATTCCAAAATTAGCCTTGTATTATACAGATTATGATATCTGGGGATATAGTTTAGACGATTATGCCCCCACTTATGTTAATTATATCGAAGAAAATTATTCAGCGATTTTTCGTGATTTTCCATTTCTGTTTGTACAAAATGATTTTTTAACAAAAGAAATTGACATTAATCATAGTGATACTATTACAGTGCCAATACACTCAAATATGGAAATAGCACAAACATTTTTATCAACAAAGAATAATTTGTCTGGATTGGATGTTCAGCTAGGAACGTTTGAACGTGAAAATGATGGAGTAACAACACTATCGTTGTTAGATAACAAAAACAATATATTGCGTACGGTTGAAATTAATTCAGAAGAAATACAAGACAATACATACGAATTTTTTTATTTTGAACCGATCGTAAATTCAGCAAATAAAGAATATACCTTTCTTATACAACATAATGCTAGTGAAGAAAATGCAATTGCAGCTTTTATGTCAGATAAAGATGAATATCGTGATGGACAATGCGAAGTAAATGGCGATGTTCTTGAAGGCGATCTAAATTTTGGTGTTTATTATAGAAATAACTAAAACCCACTTAACAAGCAAAAATAACGAAAATGTGGTAATATTTAAGCTAATAATGCTCTTAAACAATTATTAAGTTTTTATTCAAAAAACTTAATAATAAGAGCTATGTTAAAATAAAGAATATTATAAATGCTATCTCGGTGATGTTGAGTATAGTAATACGGACATTTGAAAACCAATGTTTGAAGCAAAAGCAGATGAAATTATTTCAAGGTATTCTCCCAAAAGTGTATTAGGAATTGGTTGTGCGTGGGGTTATTTGGTATCAGCTTTGCGCGAGCGTGGTGTTGAGGCTTATGGTATAGATGTTTCTGAATTTGCTATTTCAAAAGTGCCTGAAGAACATAAAGAATTTTTTAATGCTCAATCTGCAGCAGATGATCTTCCAGCACATTTCCCTAAGAGATATGATATGGTTATCTCAATAGAGGTAATTGAGCATATTTATGAGGAAGTTGCATTGAAAGTTATTGCTAAAATGTGTGAATATAGTGATACAATTATTCTTACTTCTTCTTCAAATGATTACACAGAAAAAACCCATTTTAATGTTCAACAACCAGAATATTGGGTGAAAAAATTTGCTGAACATGGTTTTTATAATAACCCTTATAACAAACCAACATATATTGCGAAAGATAGCTTTTATTTTTATAAAACACAAAAAATATGCAGAGTTGTTGAAGATTATGAAAGAAATTTAAATTTGTCTCATATTTCGAATGAAAAACTAACAGAACAAGTTCATTCGCTACATGAAAAATTAGCTAAAGAACAAGATTACACAAAAACATTCATGAAAAATAATAGCGAGATTTCAAAAGAGCTTGCAAAAGAACTTGAAAATTTAAAACTAAACTATGGAAATTTGCAAAATACACCTAATGTAGCTGCAAACAATACTATTCATAGTTTGAAAATGTCAATAAAAGTACAGTCAATTCAAATCCAAAATCTAATAACAAGCAGTTTCCGATTTTCCGTAATGGAGCCTAGCGGAATGCAGGAAAATCGGCGGTTTTGATTTTTGCCTCTAAGCAGCGCTGTTTTCTGAAAGCTCTCTGTAAATTGCAGGTGGCAATCCGTT
>CAYJGM010000014.1:0-32373 GCA_964369495.1 uncultured Bacteroides sp.
TATTGTTTTTTTTTGCTAACCTTATCATTAATTTTTTGGGGTCTGGGCCCTTCTAACGCCCCCCGCGGTTTTGCTTCTTTTCACGCTGAAAAGAAGGGCAATACAACGCAAACTGCCTTGATAATTTACACCTACTCAAAAAATAAATTACTCACTTTCAAATCGAGATAAAATTGCACTTAACCTATAACTATATCTATGAAATTAAAAAATAACACAAGATTTCTGCTATTAAGATGTGATAGTTTTATATTGAATGAGTAAAATATCGACATTTGATGATTTTTGTGGTAAAATGTAGAATAAATAAAAGTGCAATCTTGCATTACAAAGCGCAGCTTACAATATGTTTTTGCCCCGGTAAAAGCAAAGCATCTACTTGCTAAAATTGTAAAAACATAGTAAAATATATGTTAAATTAGAATTTTTTGCGTTTTATTATAAATGCCATAAAAGAGGGTGAAATTATCACTATTGCAAATATATTAAAAATAGCCCAAAAATACCGAAAACAGGTTTTAATTGTCTTTGATATTATTATTGTTTCTATATCATATTTAGCGCCGTGGATATTAATTCAAGGGCGCACCTCTTACAATGAACACAACAGCCTTTTGCTGGCGAGTTGTTTTTTCTTTGTGTGCTGTTATGAAATTGTTTATGGGCTTATGGGAATGTACGACAGCCTATGGCGATATGCAGAAATTGTTGAATTTTTTCGCCTTGTTTTAGCCTCGCTTATATCTGTTGGCGTTTTTGTTACAGTTACGCTTTTTTTGTTTGCGGCCGAACGAAGGGTGCCTATTTCGGTTTATTTTTTAAGCGCGCTTTTCGCCTCTACCTTAACGCTTTATTCACGGCTAACCTACAGAATGTATCGAAACACACGCCTTGCAAATAACCCGAAAAAAAGAAGGCGTGTTTTGCTTATTGGCGCAGGCGATGCCGCAAGCACGCTTTTGCACGAACAATTTAAAACGCCCTCGCAAGAGATGAATATTATATGTTGTGTGGATGATGCACCCGAAAAAGTTGGCAGACGCATCATGGGCATTGAAATTATGGGAACAACAAAGGATATTCCCGAACTTGTAGAGCGCTGTGAAATAGATACGCTTTTGCTTGCTATTCCAACATTGCAAGAAAACGATAAGCGCAGAGTTTTAAGCATATGCAACTCAACAAAATGTAATGTGCGCATTTTGCCCGATATTGTTAAATTAATTGCAGACGGAGAAGATTTCACTTCACGTGTTCGTGATGTAAAAGTTGAAGACGTTTTGGGCAGAGATGAAATTTTAATTACAAGCAAAACGCATAAACTTGTAACAGGCAAAACTGTTATGGTTACGGGCGGTGGCGGCTCTATTGGCTCAGAGCTATGTAGGCAAATTTCGCTTTATGGGCCAAAACAACTTATAATTATAGATATATATGAAAACAGTGCGTATAATATACAGCAAGAATTAGAGCGCACTTATGCCGGCGCAATTAATTTGCAAGTTTGCATTGCCTCTGTTAGAGATTCAAAGAAAATTGATAAATTATTTGCGCAATTTCGCCCTGATGTTGTGTTTCACGCCGCGGCACATAAACATGTTCCGCTTATGGAAGATGCCCCCGAAGAAGCCGTTAAAAACAATGTTTTTGGCACATATAATGTTGCCGTTTCGGCCGATAAATATGAAGTTGAACGCTTTGTTTTAATTTCAACCGATAAGGCGGTAAACCCCACAAATGTAATGGGTGCAACAAAACGTGTTTGCGAAATGATAGTGCAGGCGATGGCGCAAAAAAGCAAAACAAAATTTGCGGCTGTGCGTTTTGGTAATGTGCTTGGCTCTAACGGCAGCGTTTTACCGCTTTTTAAAGAGCAAATTGCAGCAGGCGGCCCTTTAACCGTAACACACCCCGATATAGTGCGCTTTTTTATGACAATACCCGAGGCGGTAAATTTAGTTCTTGAAGCAGGCGCTATGGGCGACGGCGGAAATATTTTTGTTCTTGATATGGGCAACCCCGTTAGAATACTTGATTTAGCGGAAAATTTAATTAAACTTTCAGGTTTTATACCATATAAAGACATTGAAATTAAATTTACCGGCCTTCGCCCGGGCGAAAAATTATACGAAGAATTACTTTTAGACGAAGAAAGCCTTATGCAAACAGAAAGCAAAAAAATATTTATAGGCTCGCCCTTAGAGCTTAACAAAAACACTTTTTTCGATCATTTAAAAGCACTTAAAGAAATTGCATATTCAAACAACAGCGGAAATTTAGTTCAGGCGCTTATTGATTTGGTGCCAACATTTAACTCTAACATACCAACAAATTACGATACAAATTACGAGGCATAAGGCGGAAACTTCAATGTATAAAAACACCTTAAAGCGCACACTTGATTTTATTTTAAGCCTGCTTGGTATTATATTTTTATCGCTTTTATTAATAATAATAGCGATATTAATAAAATGCGATTCCAAAGGCCCTGTGCTTTTTAAACAAAAACGTGTAGGCAAAAACAAAAAGCACTTTAATATTTTAAAATTCAGAACAATGTATGCAAATACCCCAAAAGATGTACCCACGCATCTTTTAAAAAACCCAAATGCAAATATAACAAAAACAGGGCGCTTTTTACGAAAAACCAGCCTAGATGAACTGCCGCAACTTTTTAATATTTTAATAGGCCAAATGAGCATTATCGGCCCACGCCCTGCGCTTTACAACCAGTATGATTTAATAGCCGAGCGTGATAAATACGGTGCAAATGCCCTTGTGCCCGGCCTTACGGGCTATGCGCAAATTAACGGCAGAGATGAGCTGCCTATTGATGTAAAAGCAAAGTACGATGGGTTTTACGCCAAAAACATAAGCTTTAAACTTGATGTTGTAATTTTTATTAAAACAATAGCAAATGTTATGGGTGCGAAAGGCGTGCAAGAGGGCGAAACCAAAAATTAATATTCGCCTTGTATATCAAGCTTGCAATTAATTAAAACTATAATTTTTAAATAGTATCTGCGCAAATGGTTAATTGGCCGATTTTATGGAATTTTTCTCGTTTCAACTCGCATCGAAATTATCTATAAAACACGCAATTATTAAATTAATTTTACAATAAAAAAATAAAAATAAGAGGTGAAAAATGCAATACTGTAAAAAATGCACCATGCCCTCAACTCGCCCGGGAATAAAATTTAACGAACAAGGCATATGTACCGCGTGTACAAATTATGATAATCGCAAAAATATAGATTGGGATAAACGTTTTGAAGAATTCAAAGCCCTTTGCGATAAATATCGCGGCTCGAACGGCCCCGGCGGCTATGATTGTGCTGTTGCGGTAAGCGGCGGAAAAGACAGCCATTTTCAAGTTTATATGCTAAAAGAAGTTATGGGAATGAACCCTATTTTGTTTAGCGCAGAAGATAATTTTCCTATGACAGACGCCGGCGTTCACAATTTAAAAAACATAAGCGAGGAATTTGGTTGCACCATAATTTCTTGCAAACCCAATATAAAAGTGCAAAAAATTTTAATGCGCAAATTTTTTGAAAAATACGGTAAGCCAACTTGGTATGTAGACCGTTTAATTTATACATTCCCACTTCATATGGCGCTTAAATTTAATGTGCCCATGCTTTGCTACGGCGAAAATGTTAGCTTTGAGTACGGCGGCAATGCCGATGAGGAAACTTATAGCGCAAAAGGGCAAATTGAAAACGGTGTTGCGGTTGGAATGCCAATGAACGAAGTTTTAGGCGATGGTGTAACCGAAAACGATTTAAGCCTAACGCTTGCGCCAACAAGCGAAGAACTTGCGAAGTTAGACCCATTTTATATGAGCTATTTTTTGCCGTGGAACAGCTATAAAAATTACGAACTTGCAAAAAGCCGAGGTTTTCATGATTTAACACATGAGTGGCAGCGAACACATCACGCCGAAAATTTCGACCAAATAGACAGCCGTGCATATTTGGTGCACTCTTGGCTAAAATACCCGAAATTTGGCCATGCCGCCGCAACAGATTACACTTCACGTTATATTCGCTATGGTTTTTTAACGCGCGAGCAAGCCGTGCAAATTATAAAGGAAAAAGACCACGCGCTAGACCCTTTATGCATAAGAGATTTCTGCGAGTTTTGCGGGTACACCGAAAGCGAATTTAATGCGATTTTAGATAAACATTACAACACAGAGCTTTTTGAAAAAGACGAATACGGCAGGTGGGTTTTAAAAAAACCAATTTGGAAATAAACAAAATGCAAGCTATTAATTAAACGAGGTGATATTATGCCACTATCCATAAATATTTTATATACAATATTTAGTATATTTGTGTGCATGTTTATCATTTTAATAGGCCTTGTGCAAATTATAGTGTATTTTTCCATAGGCCATAAAGTACGCATAAAGTTTTTTTTATACTTTGGAATATTTGCGGCGTTAAGCGGATTTTGGAGTTTAACTCAAGCAAGTTATTTGCAATTTATAAACATAAACATCGATTTTATAGATAGTTTGCGAAATAGCATTTTAGTGCTTATGCCTGTGCCTTTTTTACTGTTTCTACTAAGTGTGTTTAACCTAAAAAGCAAAAAAATATTAAAATTGCTTTGCTGGGCACATATAGTTGTTTTTATAAGCTCGCTTATTTCAGAAATTGTCTTCAAAGCTAACAGCATATTGCAATTTGATACAAGTTTAATTTTAATAATAATTACAACGCTCACAGTTATGTGCATTAATTTAGCAGAGGGAAATTACGCCAGAAGACGAAAATTGAACAGCCTTGATATGGGCAGTTTAGTTATGTGCTCAGGCGCAATTATCAGTATTGTAAGTTATTATGGTGAAATTGTAAGCGATTACAGCTTGTTTTTTCGTTTTGGCCTTTTAATATATTGCGGTTTATTATCCAGATTTTATATTATATATTTAAGCAAAATGTACGAAAAAAACGCACGAATTCAATTGTTGGAACAAATGGCATATACAGATATGGCAAGCGGCTTTTACAATTTTAACCGTTTTGATGAAGACATGAAAGGCCGCTTTTTGCAAATAAATGCGCCTTATAATTACAGCGTTGCCTTGATAAATTTAAACAATTTACAACTTATTTCGCAAATAAAAGGCCGAAAAGAGGCACAAGAACAAAGCGAAAAATTAATAAATTGTATTAAAGAAAGCTTTAAAAACTGCAAAGATATTTACAGAATTGGCAACGATGAATTTGTTGTAATTTGCCAATACGAAAATAAACAAGATGCACAAAAATATATTCAAACTTTAGAAGATGCAATTTCTTTACAAAATGAAGATCGTGTAACAAAAATAAGCGTTTGTTATGCAATGCTAAACTATGATGAGTTTTCGGATAAAAGCCTTGAGGATTTATATTTAAGAACAGAAACAGCAATGTTTAAACATAAAATTAAAACCAAAAGAAAATTCGATAATTTACAAAAGCAAGACACTGAAAACGCTTTGAATACAGCAAACTAAAATTAATAATACAAACAAACATAAAAGCCACCCAAAATTTGGGTGGCTTTGGTGCTAAGCGAAATTGCCCTTTAGCTTAAAAGTTGAATTTGCGTAGCTTAATTTTTGAAAAAAGAATTATGCTTCTTCTTTCATTTTAGCAAAGCATTCGCTGCAGTAAACCGGGCGATCTTCGCGAGGTTTAAAGGGAATACGTGCTTCTTGGCCGCAAGATGCGCACTCTGCTGTGTGCATTTCACGTGTGCCACGAACTGCATTTTTGCGTGTGTCGCGGCAAGTTTTGCAGCGTTGTGGTTCATTCTCAAAGCCGCGGCTTGCATAAAATTCTTGCTCACCCGCTGTGAAAGTAAATTCGTTTGCGCAATCTTTGCATACTAGTGTTTTGTCTTCGTACATTGTTTTTTCTCCTATCGGATTATAAAGATTTGCCCGCGGCAGGGTTTAAACCAACCCCTTTGATCTTGGACCAACGCTATGTTTTAAGCTACTTGGGGCATGTATATTATGGTGCACGCGCACCGGGGTAACATTTTTGTTAGCGCAATTTAGCCCTTATGCGCTGTAGGGCATTGTCAACCGATTTTTCGGTTATATTAAGCCTTTTTGCTATTTCGGTGTAAGTTTGGCCGTCTAAAAAGGCGAAAAGCACGTTTTTTTCATGCGGCGAAAGAATATTTTGAATATGTTTTAATGCTCCAATATAGCTTTCGCTTGAAAGAACAATATCTTCGGCAGATTGCTCGTTTATATTCTCGCTTGTTTCATGTAGTGGCACAGCGGTATTTAAAAGCGAATGTTTTTGCCTGTTTGCGCTTCTGTGTGCCGAAATTGCGGCGTTTTCTATGCAAGTGCACGCATACGTTTTAAACTTTGCGCCATTATCTTGCATAAATGATAGTATTGCACGAAAAAGTGCCATCATACATTCTTGAATAATATCATCGTATTCAAGGTTGACGCTTGCGTATTTTGCCGCAGTTATTTTAATTGTGGGCATAAATTCATGCATTATTTCACTAAGCGCTTTTTCGTTGCCACTTTTTGCCGCTTCAATTATATCATCAAAATTAATTTGCATATGTGCCGCCCTTAAAATGTGCTTACATCTTAGTTTACTTTAATTTTAGTGTAAAGTCAAGGTTTCTTTTGAAAAACATTGATTTTCAGCAAAATTATACAAATAATGCATGGCTTCACTGGTTTACTTGCCTTGCAAACAAGAAAACTTATAATTAACCGGTAACATTTCTTATCCATTTTCCCGAGCGAATTCGAAGTAGCGACAAAATTGCCTTAACCGGCGTTTCAAGTTTAAGGCAAATATATACAAGCGGAACGGGAAAACCTAAAATAAGCCCCGAAATTATTCCGCCCGGTATGCCTATAAGCCAAAGTGCGCCGCAATCTATCATAAACGAAACTTTGGTATCGCCGCCGCCTCTTAAAATGCCAACAATACATGTTACATCAATTCCCAAAAACAGCTGTATAATAGCCATAACTGCGGTAATGCTAAGTGCGGCATCGTATGTTGCTTGTGTTACATTGTAAAAACTTAAAAACGGGTATCGTAAAATTAAAATTAAAAAACAATTCCAAACGCCCATTATAAGCGAGAACAAAATCATACTGTTTGCAACACGTTTTGCCTTTGGAATATCGCCCTCGCCGATGGTTTTGCCCGTTAAAACCGCTGCGGCATTCGCAACGCCTATTATGCCAACGAAAGCCAGCTGGTTTAAAATGCCCGCAATGCTGTTTGCCGCAACAAAAACGCTGCCAATGCGGCCTATAATCGCCGTTGTCATCGAAAAGCCAATGCCCCATAAAATTTCGTTGCCAACAACGGGCAAAGAATGTTTTATATAAGAATTAACAAGGCTTAAATTAAGTTTAAAACAATTATGAATTTTAAATTTAATTTGTTTTTCAATAAAATACTGGTAAAAAATAACCATAATAAGCTCGGAACAACGTGCTAAAATTGTGCCAACCGCCGCGCCTCGAACGCCAAGTTCGGGCGCGCCGAAAGCGCCGAAAATAAACATATAGTTAAAAAACACATTTACAAAAAAGCTTACTATATATATGCCTGTTGAAAGAAAAACTTGCTCAACGGCGCGAAGGCTCATCATATAGTTGTTCGAGAGCGCAAACGGTATATATGAAAAGGCAACAAGCCCTAAATAAGATGCTGCAGCATTAATTATTTCCTGTTCGGTCGAGAAAATGCGCATTATTTGCGTGGGAAATAAAATGCACAGCACCGAAATTAACGTTGATACCATAAAAACAAGTTGCATACTCATTCGCATAACATTTTTTATGCTTTTTAAATCTTTTTTGCCCCAAAACTGTGCAATTAAAACGCCACCGCCGCTTGAAAAGCCAAAGCAAATTGCCATTAAAATGCCAAAGGGCTGTGTGCCTAAATTCGCGGCCGAAATTGCCACATCGCCAAGGCTTCCAAGCATTACGCTATCGGCAACGCTAACGCCAAAGCTTATCATATTTTGCAGTGCAATTGGCACCGCTATTGCGAAAACAGATTTTATAAATGTTTTATCAAATATAAATTTTTCTTTTAAAGATTGTGTCATTTTTCACCTGTTAAAGCCACCTTAATTGGCTTGTTGTTGCTCGTTTGGCTGTTTCATGGTTAGCGCTATGCGTTTTTTTGCCGCTTCAACGCTTATAACCCATACATCAACCACGTCGCCTACCTTTAATACTTCCGAGGGATGTTTAATATATCTATTGCAAATTTGGCTAATGTGCACAAGGCCGTCTTGGTGCACGCCTATGTCTATGAATGCGCCGAAATCTATAACATTTCTAACCGTGCCTTTAAGCTGCATTCCGGGTTTTAAATCTTTCATTTCCATAACGTCTGTGCGCAAAAGCGGTTTTGGCAAATTATCGCGCATATCTCTGCTTGGGCGTAAAAGTTCGCTTATAATATCAAGCAAGGTAGGCTCGCCAATTCCAATTTGCTCGCACAGGCTTTTCATGCCTATTTGCTTTGCTTTTTCTTTTAAATCTGCTATATTTTGCGTGCCGATGTCATTAACCGTGTAGCCGCAAAGCTTTAAAAGCATTTGCGCCGCATCGTAGCTTTCCGGGTGCACTGCGGTGGTGTCTAGCTTGTTTTTTGCGCCGGGTACACGCAAAAATCCTGCGCATTGCTCATAGGCTTTCGGGCCCAGTTTTGCAACTTTCAAAAGTTGTTTGCGGCTTTCAAATTCGCCGTTTTGCTCACGGTAAACAACAACATTTTTTGCCGTTGATGCACTCATTCCGGCAACACGTAAAAGTAAAGGTGCGCTTGCAGTGTTTAAATCTACCCCAACGGTGTTTACGCAATATTCAACCACGCCATCAAGGGCGTTTCCAAGTTGCGCGGGGGGCATATCGTGCTGATACTGGCCAACGCCAACCGCTTTAGGGTCTATTTTAACAAGCTCTGCCAATGGGTCTTGCAGGCGGCGCGCTATTGAAACAGCACTGCGCAAATTAACATCAAACTCGGGGAACTCCTCGGCGGCTAGTTTGCTTGCGGAATAAACGCTTGCGCCTGCTTCGCTAACAACCATATATTGCACTTCGCTGTCGATTTCTTTAAGTATTTCGGCTGTAAAAATTTCGGTTTCTTTTCCGGCGGTTCCGTTGCCAATTGCAATAATTTCAACTTTGTGTTTTTTTATAAGCGCTTTAACTGTGCGTTTTGCCTCTTCAACACGTTTAAATTCGGGCACAGGGAAAATTACCGCTGTATCTAAAACTTTACCTGTTTTATCAACCACGGCGGTTTTACAACCCATGCGGTAGCCGGGGTCTAGCCCCATTGCAATTTTGCCCTTTATAGGCGGCGCTAAAAGCAATTGTTGTAAATTTTTGCTGAACACTTTTATTGCGCCATCGCAAGCTTTTTCGGTTAATTCACTGCGCATTTCACGCTCTAAACTTGGTTGTATTAGGCGCTTATAGCTGTCTTGTGCGGCCGCTAACACAATTTGTGCACAGGCGCTTTCGTTTTTAACATAGCGCTTTGTTATCATGCCAACGGCGCGAAGTTCATCTGCATAAACGCTAACTTTTAAAAAGCCCTCGCGCTCGCCTCTATCGATTGCTAAAATGCGGTGGCCCGCCATTTTTGAAATTTGCTCTTCATATTCGTAATATGTGCTGTAAACGCTGTCTTGCTCGGCTTTTGATGCCTTGCTTTGCACAGTGCCAACAACTTTAAATAAACTGCGAAGCATAGCCCTAACTTCCGCTGAATCGCTCATCATTTCGGCTATAATATCTGCCGCACCGGCAAGCGCTTGTTGCTCGTTTAGCACATCTTTTTCTTCGTTAATATACGCTTTTGCAAGCTCGTTTGGGTCATCGTTTTCATCTTGCAAAAGGATAGTATTTGCAAGCGGTTCAAGGCCTTTTGCTTTTGCAATGCTCGCTCTTGTTTTGCGTTTTGGTTTGTAAGGGCGGTAAATGTCCTCAAGTTCCGCAAGCGTTTTCGCCTTTTCTATATCCGCCATTAATTCGTCTGTCATTTTTTCTTGCTCGGTTATTGAATTTATAACAGTTTGCTTTTGCTCGTCTAATTTGCGAAGATAACTAAGCCTATCCGCCAAATTGCGCAGGGTTTGGTCGTCCATGCTTCCTGTAACTTCTTTGCGGTAACGTGCAATAAACGGTATTGTGTTTCCCTCGTCTATAAGCGCAATAGTATCCTGCACATGTTTTTCGTTAAGCTTAAATTCATTAGCTAAAATGCTTGCATAATTTGTCATTTTATTCTCCGTTCATATATAATTATGTAATTTATTTATTTTTCTTTTTCGCTATTTGTTTGTTAATAATAACATAAATTGCAAAAACAAACAGCGCTGAAAATGTAATGATAAGTGCCGTGTTAAAGCCGGGCGTTGTGTAAGTGAAAACTATATCGTTATAACCGCTTTGACATTTAATTGCCATTAGCCCGTTTGAAACTTTTTCAATTTCAACTTCTTGGCCGTTTATGCTAGCCGAAAAACCCTCATCGTACGCAACGGCAAATAAAACAAGTTTGCTTTCATCTAAGGTTATATTTGCGGTAAAACCCTCGCTTGTTGCAATGAAATCTTGAACGGCGTTTTCGCCTAATTTTTGAATGTCTGTTACATAGCTTGCATGGCTGAAACTTTGCATAGTATCTACATTAAGCTTGCTTATTATATTGCCGTAACGTGCAATCTGCTCTTCGTTTAAAACCATTGCCCTAATTAGCATATTGCCTTTATATATATTGTTTTGCTCTTCAAAAACCTCGCCGGTAATATAGTTGTCGTATGCAAAACCCATGCCGTAATAGTTTGGGTTTTCGTAAATATTGTAACTGCCGCTTTCAAAGGCAAATTCATAGTAATTATTTAAGCTTTCCTCTTCAAACTCCGATACTTTATCAGTAGGCACAATAATATATTTTACGCCTAAAAGGCCACGCAAAGAATATTTGTTCAAATCGGGCTTGCTTGAAACATCGCGCTTAACATCAACAGATGGATAAAACTCTAAAATAGATGGCGTTACAACGCTGTTGAAAAACTGCAAATTGGAAGTGTTTGCCCAAAGGCCGATATTATCGAATGTTTCATAGCTGTCGGTTCGGTAAAATTGTTCGCTTTGCGGAAAATTTATTTGCTTTGCATTAATATATAAATCTTCACGGTAAGTGGCATCGCCGTTGCTTTGGGGTAGTTTGCCAAGCGCAATGTGGCTAGCGCCGTATACTGCGCTGTATGCTAAAACGGCAACCAAAAGAATGTTTGCGAAATTTTTGCGCCCTGCTTTAAAGTGAACAATTGCATAAAACATGGCAAGGCCAAGCATTGCAATTGCCCATAAAAGCCAAAACTGCATGGGTTCGTTCGCCGTGCCTATTTGCCATACATCATCAATTTTAGTTGGAATTAGCGCAAATATACTTATTAAGCCGGTTATTATTGCCGTAATTATAATATATTTTTTTAATTTATAAAACCGCTTTGTTTTTTGCCTTGTGTATTCTTCAAGAACAGGAAGGCTAGCGGCACACATAATTAAAATAGGCATATAAAACCACCGTGCATAATAGCTTGAATTTAACATATAAAACATGCTGTTAAGCCCGGGCACCATTGCCATTATAAAGCAAATGTAAAGTATAATTGAAAATGCGCTTTTTTTGCGCTTGTTTATAAATGCAAGCACCGCCGACGCACTAATAACAGGCAAAAATGCCGACATACTAGTCCATTTAATTGCGCCCTCTGTGTATATAGAGGGGATATAAGCAGGATCCGGCGGCAAAAAAATTGATGTGAATACTGCAAAATACTGCTGAACGCTATAATACATTATAAGGCTAAAGCCGCTTGCAACATTTACCGTGCGTGGGTTATGTTGTAAACTTAAAATTGCAGGCAAAAGCAAAAGGCAACCCATGGCAACGCCTAAAAGCGATTCAAAAGCAAGAAGCGTAAAATTTTTAATGTTTATTTTATATTCGCGTGTGATAAGTTTTGCGAAAAAATAAATGAACAGAAATACAATTTGCCCTGCAAAAAAGAAGTAATTGTTCAAGCAATTAATTGCAACGGTAACGGCAAAAAAAGCACGTTTTTTATCATAAACATAGCTGTCTAATGCGGCAAGCATAAAAGGAAAAAGCACAGTGCAATCTATAAAATGGTTAAAAAATATATTGTAAATATTAAAACCCGAAAGCGAATAAACGCACGCGCCGATAATTGCAATTTCGGCGGTTTTGGTATAGCGGTTTAAGTAAGCATATGCGCCAACACCCATAAAGGCAAATTTTAAAACTAAAAGCGGCACCATTAAATAAGGCACCCATGAAGAAGGAAAAAGCGCACTTAACCAAAAAAAAGGCGAGCCTAAAAGGTAAAATGAATATGTGTTAATTATCGAGCCGCCTAAATCTGATTGCCAAGAATAATGGCCGCCTTGTGTTTTGAAAAATTCGTTTACATAACTGTAAAAGGGAATTTGCTGGCTGTTATAATCGCCTGCAAAAAGAAAAAAGCCTTTATCCAGTATTAAAAAAGGCAAAAAAACAACAAAGGCTGCAAGTGCACATAAAATAAAGCACATGCAATACCCGTTTAATTTGTTTTTGTTGTTTTGTAAAAGCATTGCGAAAACCTCTACTGTGCATATTTTGTAAGCCGAATTATATTATATATTATATCAAGCAAAAGTACAACCGTTATTTAGTTTCGCTATTATTTGCATAAATATAACGATTATTAATATAAATTTATCGAATAACAATATTTTTATATTGACAAACATATAATGATGTGCTATACTGCAATTACAAATTTAAAATAATTAAAATAAATGAAAAAACTAAAGGTTAATTATAATTATGGAGGGCATTATGGAAAGGAAAATTTCAATTAAAAAACTAACGCAAGTTTTAGTTAATATAATTTTTTATATGGGCATTGCAATTACATTAAGTGTGCCGCTTTGGGCAACAGTTTTTTATAAATATATTGAGCTTGAGCATGAATTTTATAATTTTATGACATTTATGCTTATGTTTTCGGGCGCATGTGCAATTTTTATTTTATATAATTTAAAATGCATATTTAAAACATTAGAAAAAGATCCATTCATAAATGAAAATACACGTAGCTTATTAAACATGGGCAAAGTTAGTTTTGTTATTTTTACATGCTATGTTATAAAAATGTTTTTTTTGCCAACGCTTGCAACGGTAATAATAATTGTGGTTTTTGGCATGGCCGGCCTTTTTTGCCTAACAATGAAAGATTTGTTTTCGGCAGCCATTGAATATAAAAAAGAAAACGACATGACAATTTAATTTTTTAAAAACGCAAGCGATACCAGACGTAAATATTCTAAGGGCTGCCCGAATTATCTGAATAGTGTAAATTTCAAGCAGATTTTGTATAACAAGGCACAAAAACAAAATAGCGTTTTATAAAATTCTAACTTTTGTAATGAAACCAGGCGAAAACCACGCCAAAAGATGCACTATAAGCGCTAGCGCAAACGCCCCTTAATTTAAAATTAATGGAAACGGAGAAAAAGATGAAGATAATTGTCAATTTAGATGTTATGATGGCAAAGCGCAAAATAGGCCTTGCGAGTTTGGCGGAAAAAATAGATTTAACACAGGCGAATTTATCTATATTGAAAAACAATAAAGCTAAGGCTATACGCTTTTCCACGCTTTTAAAGCTGTGCGAGGTTTTACAGTGCCAGCCGGGCGATATTTTAGAATATGTACAAGATTAAATTTTCAAAATATAAAAATTAAATCATAATTTTAAAAAACATGCGTTAGAATGGAGTTTATTATGCAAAATATCAAATTAAAACCAATGTATTTGTTCTCTCTTTATGTTGGGGCAACTTGTGTTTATTTAACATTTAAGCCGAATATCGGCGTTGGCTTAACAATTTTTATTGCAATGAATAGCATTTTGTTTTTAATATTTTTACGTAAAAATGCATGGGAGCAATACAATAAAAAAGCACTTTTATGGTTAATACCCGTTAATTTGCTTTCGCTATCGTATTTGCTTCGTGCGAACAGAATGTTTAGTGCATTTAATTATATTATAATTATGCTTTTACTTTGCGCAATGATGCTTAGCCTTAGAAATAATTTAAAAATAACAAGCGGCGGTTTTGGGTTTTTATATAGAAGTTTTGCAAGAATTTTTGCGCCGCTTTCGTATTTAAATAAGCCGTTTATATATCTAAAACATGTTTTTTCGGGTAAGAAAAAAAGCTATAATATTATTTTAAAAATATGCCTTGGGCTTTTAATTTGCGCCCCGCTTGTGCTGGTTGTTTTAATGCTTTTAAGCTCTGCAGATGTAGTTTTTTTATTGATGCTTGAAAATTTATTTGAGGCAATTAACGCAGATTTTATTTTTGAGAGTGTTTTTGATATAATTTTTGCTATTGCGCTTGCAATATATGTTTTTTGCCAATTATTAATTTTGTTGTACGAAAAAGAATTGATAAAAGAGCAAGAGGAAAAACGCCGCTTGTTTTACACAAGGCAGAATATTAACAGTGCGCAAAACAGCGCACAACCGCCAATTTATAGCGCATATCAACATGATGCTTTAATGCAAAACACAAGCCAAATTTCTGAGCCCGTCATGCAAAATATGCAAAGCGGTTTCGCCCAAAGCCAAGATAATGCGCAAAATATCTGCCCTGAGGATATAAACCAAGCAAATAATGCCGCAAACCGAGGCATACAACCGCCTGTTTACAGCGCAAATAAAATTACAAGCGGCGCAAAAGAAAAAAAGGAACCGCAAGATTTAATTGTTCTTTTAATGGTAAATACGGCATTGCTTATTATTTACGGTTTTTTTGCATATGTTCAAATTAATTATTTATTCATGGGCGCAAGTTTACCGGGAGATTTAACATATGCCCAATATGCGCGCCAAGGTTTTTTTGAACTTTTGATTTTAACATTTTTAAATGTGTTTGTGTTGCTTTTTACAATGCATTTTGCAAAACAGCGCATATATATAAATAAAATAAAAGGCAGTTTTGCATTAAAATTAATAATGGCAGGCGTTTGCGCGCTTACTATGTTTTTATTGGTTTCGTCTTTTTACAGAATGGTGCTTTATCACAATGCATATGGCCTAACGCGTTTAAGGCTTTTGGTAATGATATTTTTAGCGTTCGAGGCGGTTGGTTTATTGGTAACATTCCTGTTTATCTTCAAAGCTAATATTAAAATTATAGCCGCTTATACGTTTATATGCCTTAGCTTTTATATCAGCGTAAACTTAATTAATTTAGACGGCATTATTGCAAAAAACCATGTGGATAATTATTTTAATACAGGTGCAGATATAGATTTTCACTACCTTGTACACCTTAGTGCAGACGCAAACAGCCAGCTTATGCGCCTAAACGGCGTAGAGGCAACCGACATTGAAAAATATAATATTATTGTAAGCGATAACTACCACTTTACTTTTAACAATAACAAGGTTATAATTAGGTTTAATTGCGATGAAGCATCGAATAATTGGCAAAGTTATAATATAGCTTACTCTACGGCGGCGAAAGGTTAAAACTGCTTTAAAATAGTGTTTGCAGCTAGCCGTTAAAAAGTAATCAAAACATGCCTGTTTTGGTAAATTTATGCGAAATGTTGTGCGTTTTTATATGCAACGTAATAAGTATTACATCGGTTTGGCTAACGGCTATCCGCTAAATTAAATTATAATTTCAAGGGTGAAACAATGGATAAAAACCAACTGAGAAAAAAACTGCTTGAGATAAAAATTGATGAAAATTACAACAAAAAAGCCTCGCATGAAATATGCAAGGTTTTTTTGAGTTTAGATTGTTATAAAAATGCAAAATATGTGTTTTGTTTTGTTGGAAGAACACGGGAAATTCAAACCGATGAAATTATACACAAAGTATTAGATGACAAAAAAATACTCTGCGTGCCATATTGCACGGTTGATATTAACGGCAAAGAAATAATGTTGGCAAAAGAAATTAAAAATATAAAAGAGTTAAAACAGGGCAAATACGGCATATTAACGCCAGATGAAAGCGCTAAAACCATAGCGCCGCATGAAATTGACATAGCAATTTTGCCTTGCCTTGCGGCAGATAAAAACGGCGCTAGGCTTGGGTTTGGCAAAGGCTATTATGATAAATTTCTTATAAATTTAAAAAAAGGCGCAGTTAAAATTGCACTTTGCCGTGAAATATTCATACAAAAACAGGGCGTTATACCAATGCAAAAGCACGATGTGTTTGCTAACTTCGTAATAAGTGAAAAAAAGTTTTACGAAGGTAATTTAACAGAATAAAAAACGGGTTTATTGTGTAAAAACAGCAAAAAGCAGATGGATGAACGCTTGTTCAGCCATCTGCTAATTTAATTTTAAAATATCTTTTATTGCCCTGCCTGCCATTATCATACCGCATGCGCCCGGAACAAAACTTACGCTTGCCGGTATCGGCTTATTATTATGCGGTTTAGCGGCTGCGCTTGAATTGCAGCTTGCTGAGCTTGTGCTGCAATTTGTTTCGTTTTCATGCTGAGGCTCTTGCGCTTGTTTCATTTCGTTTGTTAATTGCTTTATGCTTGTTTCACAATTAACATCTTCGCTTTGCCAAAGCGTGTGCGGTTTAATTGCAGGCTCGCTACTGCAAACAACTTTTAACGTTTTTACGCCTTTTTTTCTAAGTTCACGGCGCAAAACTCTCGCTAAAGCATCGCCGGATGTTTCAAATAAATCTGTTACAAAAAAGGCGGTGGGGTTTAACTTGTTGCCACAACCCATTGCGCTTATTATTGGTACATTGTTTTTTTGTGCACGAATAACAAGCTCTATTTTTGCGCTAACAGTGTCTATTGCATCGATAATATAATCAAAATCGCTAACAGCAAGTTCGCTTGCGTTTTCGGGCAAATAAAACATCTGTAAAGCATTAATTTTACATTTTGGGTTAATTTGCAAAGCGCGCTCTTGTGCGGCTATAACTTTAGGTATGCCAATGTTTTGCGTTGTGGCAAGAATTTGCCTGTTTAAATTACTTGCAGAGATAACATCATTGTCTACAACCGTAATTTCGCCAACACCGGCCCTGATAAGACATTCTAAAGCGTGCCCACCAACACCGCCAACACCAAAAACAGCAATATGTGTATTGTTTAGTTTTTGCTGTGCTGTTTTCCCCCACAGCATTTCATTGCGTTCAAACATTTCTTGCATATTAAATTCCTTAATTTAAGTTATTGCAGGCTATAAATATGGCTATTTTAAAGTTGTTTATAATTTTTGCGCAAAATAAATTTGTGCGTTTTTCTTTTCAAAAGCCTGTGTATTAATTATTATAATGGCAGTTAAAAAGGTACTTAAATGCGTTTGATAGTAGAATAAACCTTGCCTTTTGCAACAGTAATTATGCCGTAACTTGCGTTACCAAACACACTTATTGTGCCGGGGTTAAATAAATGTATATTATCAATTTGTGCATTAAGCGCCCTGTGTGTATGGCCAAAAATTACAAGGTTTACATTTTCGTTTTTTGCATCGGCTATTATATGCTCAAGGCCTGATTTAACATGGTATAAATGGCCGTGAGTTATAAGGGCGCGAACTTTGCCTATTGGCATAATTATTTTTTTTGGGGCATCGTTTTCAAAATCGCAATTTCCGCAAACTTTGTTTATTTTAACATTGGGCAATAAGGCTTGCAAAATGTGCATGTCTTGTAAACCATCGCCTAAAAATATTACGCTGTCACAATCTTTTTCTTTTTCAACTATTTTGCACAGCGTATTTATATGGCCGTGCGTATCAGATAACACTAAAATTTTCATATTAGTTTTCCTTGTTGCACAATTTATAAATTTCACTTTTAGATAAACCGCTTTCGCTTGCGGCTTTTTTTGCGGCAGCACTTGTGCTTAAACCTTGTGCCATGTAGCTTTTTGCAATTTGTAGCGCTTGTTCAATAGAAAGCGCCTGTTTTGGTTTTAAAGCTGTGCCTTGCATAACTAAAACAAATTCGCCTTTGGGCGCATTGTTTTTATAAAATTCGCAGGCATCGTTTAAATTTGTAAGTTTAATTTCCTCATGTATTTTTGTTAGCTCTCGGCAAATTGTTATGCTTTTTTCGCCGCCGAATGCCTTAAGCAAATCTTGCAATGTTGTGTTTAATTTATGCGGTGCTTCGTAAAATATAATTGTACGCTCCTCGTTTAAAAGGGCGTTTATACGCGCTTGCTTTTGGCGTTTATTCGTAGGTAAAAAACCCTCGAATACAAAGCGCGCGGTAATTTGCCCGCTTACGCAAAGTGCCGCAATTGCCGCACATGCGCCGGGTATGGTTTCAATTTTAATGCCCATTTTGTGCGCATCGGCAACTATAAGCTCGCCCGGATCGCTAATTGCGGGTGTTCCGGCATCGCTGCAAAGCGCACAATTTTCGCCGTTTAAAATTCTGTTTAAAATTAACTCGCCACGCTGTTTTAAATTGTGCTCGTAGTAGCTTACCATAGGTTTTTTTATGCCGTGATAATTTAAAAGTTTTGCGCTAACCCTTGTGTCCTCTGCGGCAATAAAATCTACATTGCTTAGCACGTTTATGGCACGTGCAGTAATATCGCCCATGTTGCCTATGGGTGTAGCAAGTATATATAAAACACCTTTTACGCCCTTTGCTTTATGCGTTGTATTTTGGGTGATGTCTTTTGTTTTTTGCCTGTTTATTTCATTGTTTTTTGGCAAATGTTGTTTCATTTTTGCTCCTTTGCCGGCTTTTTAATATATGTATTATATGAATAACCTGTATTTCGCTTTGACTATTCATGTTTTTTACTTAATGGGGTATCACGCACGAATGCGCTTAAATTAACCTTATTTTAACAGTTGAACAATTTTAAATTCGCACAACGCATCTTGTTTTTAAGGCGTAGATATGAGTAATGCTGTTGTATTACGAGTGAGGATAACACAGCATGGCGCATAAATTTGCCAAAATAGGCATGTTCGGATTACTGCCTAACGGCTATGATTAAGTTCTCACAATTCATAAATTTGTTTAACCGCTGCGCTTGGACGTGTGCCATCGGAATTTTCGGTTATAAGCGGCGGTAAAACTTTAAGCCCTACAGCACGGTTTTTTTGCCCCTCTATCAAAAAAAGCCATGGTTGTTTTTTTTCACTTACAGTTACAAATTGCAAGCGTTTTGGCTCTATATTAACTTCACGCATAGCACATATTACATCTGCAAGGCGCTCGGGGCGTTGGCAAAGGCAAAGCTTTGCGCCATCTTTTAAAAGGGGCGCAGCGCTGCGGCAAACCTGCGCTGTGGTTAAGGTTTGCTCGTGGCGGGCATTGCCTTTTGCCTTGTTAGGGCTTATAAAGCCGCCTGTAAAATAAGGAGGATTACACGTTATAACATCAAATTGTGTGTTTTGCAAAGCAGTATGTTTTAAAGATATTATATTATCGCTCTCTTTGTTTTTTTTGATATCTTCTACATCGGCTATTTGTGAATTTGTGAAATTTTCACTAAAGCGCTTTGGAATAAGTGAGCGTATGTCTACGCACAAAGGCAGTATATTTTGCGCACTGTTTTCATCGGTGCTTTTTGCAAGTAAGTTTACAGCGCTTTCATCAATATCAACACCAACGCATATGCCACGGTGGCCTCTATCGAATAAACGCAAGGGAATAATTCCGCAACCTGTGCCGAAATCGCAAACTTTTTCAAGGCGTTTAACTGCGGCAAAATGTGCTAAAAAAATGGCGTCGGCGCCAAATTTATGTACATTGTTTGTGTATACAACGGTGCCTTTTATCAGCGTTTCTTTTTTTAGTTGCTGCGACATGGTAGCTTCCTTTATATAATCATTATTATTTTCATGTATATAAATGAAAATAAGGGAGGAAAACTCCCCCCTTATTCCTCTTTAATTAACCTGCGCTGATTGCACCAACAGGGCATGTTGATTCACATGCGCCACAGTCAAGACATGAATCGGCGTCGATAACATATTTACCATCGCCCTCTGTTATGCAAGAAACGGGACATGCTTCTGCACATGCGCCACATGAAATGCATTCATCGTTAATTTTATAAGCCATAGTATACCCTCCTTAATTTTATACATTAAAAAAGTGTAAAATAACACTTTTGTAACGCTATGATACCATTTTAACATATTTTATATATTTTTCAAGTATAAATCAATAATCTTCATCTTTTTCGTGTGGGGCAAATTTACCGCCGCGCAAATATGTGCAATTTTTTGTTTTATAAATGCGCTGTGTATGCGGCGAATCTTCTAATTTTATGCGCAATGTGCCACCTGCCAAATTAACTTCCGTTACAGTGCCGTTGCCATCAGGCGTTTTAACAACGCTGCCAACGCCGGGCGTGGTGCGGCTTAAATATTCGTATGCCGGTTGCTCGTATGCTAAACAGCACATTAGCCTGCCGCATGAACCGCTTATTTTTGCAGGATTTAACGAAAGCCCTTGCAGTTTTGCCATTTTTATTGAAACAGGCTGGAAATCTTTTAAAAATCTACTGCAACAAAACGGCTGGCCACATATTCCAAGGCCGCCAATCATCTTACTTTCATCGCGAACGCCAATTTGCCTAAGTTCTATTCTTGTGTGGAATATAGCCGCAAGCTCTTTTACAAGGTTGCGAAAATCAACCCTTCCGTCTGCCGTGAAATAAAACAGCAATTTACTTTTATCAAGTGTAAATTCGGCATTAATAAGCTTCATATCAAGCCCATGTTTTTGTATAACTTCTTCGCATTTATCAAAAGCATCGCTTTCATCTTTACGGTTTTGTTTCATTTTGCGCACGTCGGCATCATCTGCAAGGCGCACAATTGGTTTTAACTGGCCCGGTATATTTGCCGCACCAACCTCGTGCACACCGCGCGTTACAAGCCCACATTCAAGCCCGCGCACAGTTTGCACAACAACATATTGGCCTTTTTCTATTTTAAATTCACCGGGTGAAAAAAAATACGCTTTTCCGCCCTTTTGAAATGTAATATTTATAACTTTTACCATAAATTTTTTATTTGTATCTCCTTATTAATCACGGCTGTAAAAGCCCTATAACCATAGCGGTGTAACACAGTTTAGCGTTTGCGTTTTGTGAAAGTTTAAGCCTTGTTTCATGCACATTTTCTATTATTTTTGCCGCCGTTTTTCTTTTGTCGTTTTCGTCATTGCTTGCATTTCTTAAACAAAATGCACAGTAATCGGCCAATATGCGTAAAAAATTTTTTGCCGCCGGTTTATCTTTTTCATATTGCGCTAAAATTGCCGCCGTATCATATGAATTTTTTGCGTGAACCGCAAGAAAAACCGCCTTTGCGTTTTGCATGGCTTTTTCGCCTTCTTTGCCGCTTAAAACATAGATACATGTGCCTATTTTTCCCTCGAAAATTTGCGAATATTCACCGGCAAGCGTTTTAATATTTTTTGTTTTTGCATAGTTTTTAAGTAAATATTGTTCGCATTGCAAAGTGTCTACACCGGATAATTGATAAATGGCACATCTACTTCGTATGGTTTGCATAATTGTTCCAACGCCGGGCGCACTTAAAATAAAAAGTACATTTTGCGGCGGCTCTTCAAGTACTTTTAAAAGCGCATTTGCGCCAAAAGCATTTAATTTGTGCGCGTGTTTAATATGCACAACCCTAGCGTTGCTTGAAAGGGCAGTAGAATGTATATTTTTGCGTGTGTTTCTAATGGCATCTATTTTTATATCGCCCGCAGCACCCTCCGGCTGTAAAACAATATATTCCGCGCTTTGGCCTGCCATAACGGCTTTTTTGCCCGGGTTATTATCATCATCACCGTATAAATAATCTGCCGCAAGGCATTTGCCGGCATAGCCTGCGCCCATGCCTTGTGCACCGCAAATTAAAACAGCGTGCATAAGTGTTTTATCTAATAGTGCTGTTTTAAGCTTTGCCACACATTGTTCATTGCCCTGCAATGTATCAAGCATCATGGGGTTTTAAACCTTTTCAAAACGCTCTACATTTGTAACAAATATTGTTGCGCCGCCAACCGTAACCTCTAAAGGATAAGCAGTTGTTACGCCAATTCCGTAATTGGAAGTGCTTGGTACAACTTCCTTGCGCTGTTTAGATTGAGAGGAGATAACCTCAATACAAGCATCAACTTTTTCATCTTCTGTGCCAATTAAAAGTGTAATATTGCCCGACATTAAAAAGCCGCCTGTTGTTGCTAATTTTGTAACAGAAAAACCGCTTTTTGTAAGCGCCGTGCTAACAGAGTTAGCGTCTTCCTTATTTACAATAGCTGTTACTAATTTCATATTGCGTACCCCCTAAATTATTTTTTACCATTATAACATAAAAAATTGAATTTTGCAAAGAGCTAATAAAGGAAATTTGGCAGTTTTAAAGGCGTTAAAAACCGTTAGCGCCAATTTGAATTATTGTTGCGCCACTGCCGCCTTGATTTTTTATATTTTAAGTCGCTTGTGAAATCTTTTATATAGCGTTTGCCAAAGAAAATAAAAGCGTTTACAAGCGCCGCTAAAATTGCAGCGCGTGTTCCCCATGTGCCTGTAAACAAGCTGTAAAGCGAAAGAGCAGCATAAAAAACGGCTAAATATTTTGCCTTTAGCGGCAATATAAACATAAAGCGTAATTCTGTTTCGGGATACATTAACGCAAAAATTAAAAACATTGAATAAAAAAGTTGTTCCGCGGTTAAAAAACTTGTTAATACAGCAATTTCACCATAGGGTAAAAGCAGTAGAAAATAATGCGTGGCTATGCCGAAAAGAGAAGTTAAAATAATGCCGAATAATATGAAAATATTAAACCTAAATGCGCCCATATTGCGCTCTAAAACGCCGCCTACGTAATAATCGAAAAAAAGCGCAATTGCCATAAACATAGGCGATTGAGGCGTAGCCACAAACACAAATGTAAAAAGCCGCCATATTTGCCCTTGTAAAATGCTGGGCCAGTGGAACACTAATAGCGAGTAAATATTTGCGCCGGGCGCTACCAGCATTGCAATATACACCATTAAATTGCCAAGCACCAAATAAAGCATTAAATTGTGCAGTGCATATTTTTTATACTTATATTCAAGTTTATAAAGCCATTTCATTTTTTATTCTCCGTTCTAAAGCTGCAGAAAAGCTGCATTTAAAAATGTGTTATTTTGTTACAAAGCCGTTCAAAATATGCTTAGAAATAATTAAATTGTATTTATGAAAAGCTAAGGGCAAAAAGCCATAAATGTCAACAGGATATTTGTTGCAAATTTTACATTAAAATTTAAAACAACCATTATTATAATATTTTATCAAAAAACTAAAATATATTCAACCGATAAATTATTTTTATGCATTTTAATTTGCATTGTTTGTTGAAAAGCACTTGCCTAAAAATAAGGGTGTTCAACACTTTCAACAGAGTTTTCAACATTGAATTGAGACTTTGCAAAAAAATATACAATAATTTATTGCAAAATGTTGAAAACTTTTAACTTTACTATAAGTTATATTTAATATTATTTAGATTTAACAATCAATATACAAAATGTAAAATATATGTAAAATTATTGCAAAGTTATAAAATTGCATAATAAAATGTCGAAAATTATCACTTTTTATATTATGTAAAAATTATTTTGAAAATTACTGAGATTATTGTTACTATAATTGACTTTATCACTATAATACGTTATTATATAGATGATAAATATGTAGCAAATGTGATATTTTTTCAACAATTTGATAAACTTGGTATCTTAAGGTTTGCTTTAAATATAAATTCAATGTAACACATATAATAGTATAACATTGTTGCAAAATATATACTTTGAATTCAGAAAACGGTGAAGTTAATGAAAAATCATCTTGAACAAAATGAAATAAATTACGTATACACAGATACCGATAAATGTCTGGGTTGCAATAAATGTATATTCGTATGCCCAACAAATGCAAACATGGCTTTTTTTGAAGCAGAGCAAAGCAAAGTTAGCATAAAACACGGGTTTTGTATATCATGCGGCGAATGTCTTTCAATTTGCGACCATAATGCAAGAGATTATATAGATGATACCGATGATTTTTTTAATGCAATTAAAAATGGCCAGACAATTAACGCCATAATAGCGCCCGCGGCAAGGTTTAATTTTTTAGACGTACAAAGACTTATAGGTTATTTAAAAAATATTGGTGTAAAAAATATTTACGACGTTAGCTTTGGTGCGGATATTTGCACATGGGCACATATAAAATCAATAAGAGAAAAAGGGGTTAAAAACATAATTTCACAGCCATGCCCTGTGGTTGTTAGTTTAATAGAAAAGTATTACCCACAGCTTATAGGCAACCTTTCGCCCATACATAGCCCTGCTGCATGTGCGGCAACTTATTTAAAAAACTATAAAGAGAAAAAGGGGAAAATAGCATTTATTTCACCATGTATAGGCAAAAAAAGGGAAAATGTTAGCATTTTTAACGGCGATGTAATAAATTATAATGTAACTTTTGAAAAATTATCGCAACACATGCTTTCAAATAATATAGATTTGCAAAATTACAAGCAAATGCCGTTTGATAATATGCCCGGCTCTTTGGGTTTTATTTTTTCACGCCCGGGCGGTTTGAACGAAAATATTAAATACCATTTAGGCGAAGATATTTGGATAAAGCAAATCGAGGGCACAAAAAATATAAAGCATTATTTAAACCAATATATTGAGGACATAAAAACAGGCCAAGAAATACCCTTTATTGTAGACGCATTAAATTGCGAAAACGGTTGTAATCTTGGCACAGGAACATGCAAAAGCACAAATGTTAATAGAGTTGACAGTGAAATGAATAAGGCGAAAAAGCAATTAGTTAAAGATAATTGCGAACAATTAATGCGCCATTTTGATGAAACGCTAAACCTAAACGATTTTATTCGAACATATTCCGATAAAAGCTCTGATTATAAATTAGACGAAAATATTGATATAGAAAAGGCATATTTAAGCCTGGGTAAAGTAACAAAAGAAGACAGAAACATAAATTGTTTTTGTTGTGGTTATGGAAGCTGTGAAGATTTCGTTTACAATTTAGCTATAGGAAACAACGACAAAAACAATTGTAGGCACTATTTACTTAATAAATTTCGCCAGTTAAGCATAATTGATGAACTAACGGGCATTTTTAACAGGTACAGCTTTGCCGCCGACATTGATAAAATTAAACAATCCAACAAAGAATTTGTTGGTATTGCGTATTGTGATATTAACGGCTTAAAACAAGCAAATGATGAAAAAGGCCATGCCTTTGGAGATGAAATAATTATAAGTTGCGCAAATTTATTGCAAGAAGAGTTTAAAAATAGCGTTTATCGTATTGGTGGCGATGAATTTGTTGTGATTTGCCAGAATAAAACTGTAAAGGAATTTGAAGAAAGCATCAATAAAATTAAAGCGAATATTGACAAACACGAGCATTTAAAGGCATCGGTGGGAACCGCGAACAGGTTTAGCGATGATGATTTAGATGAAATGCTAAACATTGCCGATGCTAGAATGTACGAGGCAAAGCAAGAATATTATAATTTAATGGGCGAGGCAAACAGAAGAAAACAAACAAACGGCGCAAAATAGCCGGCATATTTAGATGCCATAAAATATTTTCAAAAAAATTAATAAATAATAGGTTTTGGCAAAAAAAGATTAATTAAATTTCGCTATAACCTATTATTTATTTTGTGTTTATGACGATAATATTAACAAAGGATTATTTATTATTATTTTTCGCTATGCGAGATGGAGTTTTGGCTATGAGTTTTAAAGTTACAAATAATTTGGGTGTGGCGGGTGTAAAAGCCATGCAAAGGCCAAAATCTGCAAATACGCAAGATGAAAACACTGTTCGTGCACAAAATTTCGACAGTGCTATTTTTGCTGCAAAACCAACAGGGCAAGAGGCTTTTGTGCATGATACCGTTGCAGATGTTGTGCAACAAGCCCATGTTCGCCCTACTAAAGGCGAGCTTAATGCCTTGCGGGGTGAAATAGAAAAAGGTAATTATCAAATAGACATACAAAAACTAGCTTCTAGCATTTTGCTCTTAGCTCAAGAGGAATAATTAATGGAATATAAATACAGCGATTATTTAAAGTTTTTACATGATTTATCCACGGCGCTTTCTGATTTAACAAATATTCAAAACGATAAAATAAATGCCGTTAAATTGCATCGCCTTGAAGAACTTAACGAGGCGATAAAAAAAGAACAAGCTCTCTCGCTTCATTTGCGTGGCCTAGAAAAACGCAGGAAAACTATTTTAAAAGCGCTTGATTTGGCCGTGCCTTTACGCTTAATGCCGAATGCGTGTGAGGCGCAGTATAAAGAGCAAACACAAATTGCGGTTGATGAAATTTTAAATAAAAACGATATGCTTACGCTTGCAAGAAACAGTGCTGCAAATATACTTGAAAAAAATTCAGCGCTTGTTCAAAAGGCTTTAAAAAACAGGGGCGTTGTAAGGCCGGGTGAAGATTTACCCGATATTTTACCGCGCCAACAAGGCAATTTTTCAAAAAGCACAGATTTTTCCGTATAATAAAGCGAAACGTAATAGTTCTTTTTTGCAAGCAAATATTTTCGGTTTTTGCAATTTTAAACTATTTTAAAACATGGCCAATAATGCACGCACAATTAAAACAGCGAGAATAGGTGCATTTTATTTTAGGAGGATATTAAATGGGAACATTCGGCTCATTTACAACAGTTAGGCTTGGCATCTATGCCGCGCAAACAGGCCTTGATGTTACAGGCAACAATATAGCAAATATTAACACTGTGGGCTATTCACGCCAACGCGTTGAACAATATAGCCTTTCTTCCAGCGTTTCAGATAAATACTATTCAATTTACACGGCAAATGTAGGGCAAGGCGCGGTTGTTACAGACATTGAACAACTGCGTGACCCGGGCCTTGATATAACCTATCGCAACTCTCTTTCAGACTTAGGCTCTAGCGACGCAACGCTTGCAGGCTATGAAGACCTTGCCGCAATTTTAGACGAAGTTGGCAAGGGCGGCACCGATGACGACGGCCAAGACGACGGCGTTATTTTAAAACAGATGAACGACCTGCGTGACCTTATAAGTACAGCTAACACAAACGGCATGCAAGATTTCGAGGCGTTAATTCGTTCCTCAGCGTCTTCGCTAACGGCACTTTTTAATTCATATTCCGATAAATTATCCGAACTAGAGCGCACTTATACAGAAGCTTTAGAGCAAGATGTAGACACGGTAAATCAAATTTTAACAAGCCTTCAAGATTTAAATACATCTATTCGTGATGCCGAAATAAGGGGAGATTCCGCTTTAGAACTTCGCGATGAACGCAATGTTTTAATAGATTCATTAAGCCAATATGTAAAAATTGATGTAAGCTACTCAGAAGAGGAAATTGCCCCGAACTTTGTAGTGGAAAAATTAACAATAACTCTTACAGATGAAGATAGAGTACCACTTGAGGGTGGCGTAATTGTAGACGGCGTTTATGTTTCGCAATTCCAAAGCGGCACCAAAGCCGAAGATTATGCAATGACGGTTACACCGCTTACCAACGAAGACGGCATGCAGCAAGATTATTTTGCAACTTCAACAACCCTTTCAGATACAGAACTTTATGGCGCACTTCAAAGCCTGCGTGAAATTCTTACAGAAGAAGGCGAGTTTTCAACGGCAGACGACGTTTTAGCCGACGCAAATTCGCTTACAAAACACGGCATACCCTATTACCAAAAAGCGCTTGACTTGCTTGCGTTTGAATTTGCCGATGTTATGAACACCATAAACACCACAATGGCAGACGGAACACCAACTACAGCCGCAGGTGCCGGCAATTTGTTCTCGTCTAATTTAACAGATGCACTTGGCAATCCAATTCCCATTACCGCCGGCAATATTGCCGTTTCAGATGAATGGGCAAACGGCAGCGTTTCTATGCTTTCAACCGCCGAAGAAAATGCACCGAGCGGCGATAGAACAAACCTTGCACGCCTTTTAGATGCATTTAATGTAGAGCACACTTTCACCCCCTCTGATGTTTCGCAAGATGCCCTTGGCGTTGATAGAGTATACTCTTTTGAGGAAATGCTTTTCAGTATACAATCAACACTTGCGGAAGACCAAATGATGTCGTCTAACGAGCTTTCAAGCAATATGGAAGTAAATGAAAACGCCTATGTTGCAAGGGAAAGCGTTATGGGCGTAAATTTAAACGATGAAGCCACAAATTTAATTACATATCAAACCGCATATTCTGCGGCAGCACGGCTTATGACAACCTTGGATGAGGTTTTAGAATCTCTTTTAAACATGGGTTAAAGCGCTTTAATTTATGCATATTAAACCTGCGTTATACTTGTTGCATGGTTCTGAAATGTGCAACAAAAAAACCACAAGTTTATTATTTCGAATAAGGCGAAAAATCCGCACTATTAAACTCAAATTTCTGCCAAAACGGCATAAAAGGAGACCAAAATGCGCATTACAACTAATGGTAGCATGTATAAATATCAATCGGGGCTTGCAAATGCAACGATGATACGCGACGAAACAATGCATAAAATTTTATCCCAACGCAATTTTGATAGCTATGCGCAAGATCCGGCAGGCGCAACAAGGGCGTTTAGGGTGCACAGCTCTTTAAATGAAACCGACACACAGCACGCAAATACTTCAACAATAATAGGCAAAAACGAAGTTGCATGGGTTAATATGGAAACCGTTATAGACGATTTAACAAATGCCCTTGGCCAGGTGCCCGCAATGAGCGGTTTAAGCGACACAAACTTATCAACGCTTGATATTCAAGGGCAAGTTTTGTTTCAAGGTGCCGAGGCAATTGTAAGCGGCATGAACGCAAAATATAACGACCAATATATTTTTAACGGCGCGGATACATACGAAGCACCATTCAGCATAGAACAAGATGGCGATAACCACTATGTTGCATATCGTGGTGTTTCGCTTTCACATAATTTAACCGATGAATATTTAGATCCCGACACAGGCCTTGGCATTGAAAACCCGGACACAGGTGCGAATTATACAAACCAAGAAATGCTCGACAGATGGAATGCCGAAAACATTTATGTTGATATTGGAAGAGGCTTTGAGGTTGATGCAAACGGCAAAGTTATTCCCGCAACCGCTTACGATAGTGCAATTTCGGGCATTGAATTTTTGGGTTATGGCGTTGATGCCGATGGCGACCCTATGAATATAGCCGATATCATGTTAGATATATCCGAGATATTTAAAGGCTACGACCTTGAAACAAACACATATAATGTGGGCTCAAGAAATGATGCAGAGCGCCTTTTTGACAAATTTGGCGAATCGCATGATAGCCTAATTGAGCAACACGCAGAACTTAGCGCACAAACACAAAGCCTAGAGCAAAACCTAGCGCAACTAGAGCAAACTTTCGATGCACTTAATATTGAAAGGGCAAGCATAGAAGATGTGGATTTAGTTTCCGCAATTCAAGCGTATATGTGGGCAGAAAATTCATATAATGCCGCACTTCAAGTTGGCGTTAATGCCATACCGGAATCTTTAATGGATTATATGAGATAGTTTAGCCTAAAGCCGATATAATTTAAACTCGCCTATTTTGGCAAAAATGGCTTTATTTTAACAATAAAATTAGCGCATTAACAATGCGTTAAAATAATTTTGACGGAACAAAATTTTTTCAAATGCAAATGGTAATTGTGCATGCCAATTGCAAGGGAAGGAGCAAAATAATGATACCGCTTATAGAAATACAAACAGTACCAATTGAAATTCAACTAAAAAGAAACGATGCCAAACTTGAATATGCTAAAGGCACCGCGGAAATGGAAATTACTCGTGACACAAAGGGTTTAACCATTAAATCTAACCCTTTAAAGGTTAATATAGATACCTTTGAGGCGAGAAATTCTGTAATTCCAAGCACCGCAACAAATATTGAACAGGTTGCACAAAAAGGCCACCAGCAAGTTTACTCCGCCACCGCACAAATGGCGCAAGAGGGCCGCTTGTTAATGGAGGCAAAAGTAGACGGTGAGCAAATACCGCAATTTGCAAAAAATACGGTAATATCGCCGCCCGGCCAAAGCACAATAGAATTTCTACCCGACGAACCCGTAGAATTTTCGTTCGAAGGTGGCGAAATGAGCATTAAATATGAAATGGATAAGCTTAACTTTAATTGGCGAATAAGCCAAATGGATTTCACATTTGTTCCGGGTGATATTGAGCTTACCGTTACGCAACAACCTGATATTATTATCAAATATGTGGGAGAACCTTTGTATGTTCCGCCGTCATCTAACCCAAATTATGAACCGGTAGATGTGAAAGTGTAGCAATACAGTAGCTTAGCTGTGGGAAAAAGCCTGCTTGCGTTGCATTAACTTATGCAACGCTATAAAAATTATCGAACATTAGCTAAGTTTAACTATTACTTAGAGCATGTGATAATGTGCAAACCCCAAAACTGTTTTACATATAAAATTAAGTATATATAATTACAATATCATTGTAATAATTTAATCTAAGGGGGTTTTTGTTTGCAAGCACAAACAAAATATTTCGGCGCTGTGGAATATGATAACGACGATGTTTTATCTTTCCCCACAGGAATTTTTGGGTTTGATGATGAAAATGAATTTTTGTTATTGCCTTTTGAGGGAAACGAGGCAAATATGCTTTGTTTGCAAAGCATAAAAACGCCGGAGCTTGCCTTTATTGCGATAAACCCATTTTCAATTAAGCCGGATTACAACCCTGTTTTGCAAAAGGAAGAACTTGATAAAATGCAAGTATCAGCCAGCGATGAGCTATGTTACTACACACTTTGTGTTGTGCGTGAGCCTATCAGCGCAAGTACGGTTAATTTGCGTTGCCCTATTGTAATTAACGATAAAACACTAAAGGCGATGCAAGTTATATTAGATACAGATGAGTTTAACATGCGCCACCCATTAAGCGAGTTTAAAAACAGCAGCGAGGGGGCTTAATAATGCTTATATTGCGCCGCAAAGTTGGCGATTCGCTTATGATTGGCGATAATATAACGCTAACGGTTTTAAGCGTTGATGCCTCGGGAAATATTAACCTTGGCATAGATGCACCTAAAGATGTTGTGATTTTACGAAAAGAATTAGAACAAGTAAAACAAACGAATGTTGAAAGCGCACAGGTTCCTGCACATAAAACAATTGAAGCACTAAATAAGGTTTTGCCTGCTTTTTCAACGAATAGCGACGCATCAAAACCTATAAAACCTATTGCGCCAAACTCAAAACAAAAAAAATAGGCCCTTTGCAAATATTTGGGTTAAACCCAAAAAATGAAGAACTGCAACCGGTAGCATCAAGCCGCCGGTTGTCTTTTAAAAATAAAAGCTAACAGATGCCGAACATTGATTGTTTGTGACATCTGTTTCTTTTATTTAAAAGCCGAAGAATGTATAGAGCAAAAAATAAGGAGATATAAAAGTATTCATCAAAAAAATTGCTCGATAAATATTTTGTTTAATATCTGATTTTTATTTATTTTTTTAATGAAAAATAGTAAAAACTGAAAAAGAAAAATAAAAAATATATCGCAAAAAATAGCCTGAAATCTTTACATATCTCAAAAAATATATTATAATGATATAGTTACGCTACAAATAATTTTAAAAATTCTCTCTTTGGGGTTAAAACACCTCACGCACCATTACCTCAAGCTCTCTAGTGTGCCTAAAATAAATTAGTGCAAGTTTGCCCGTGGTTTTTTGGCTGGATTTTGTGAGGCTGAAAAATGGTTGAATTTTGAAAAATATATGTTACTGTGTTATTATCCTCTCGGATTAGAGAGTGAAAATAAATACATGCGCCATTAGCTCAGTTGGCTAGGGCGCAAAGTAAGAAGTAAGGCAAGTTTGTTGGTGATTTTTTGGCTGGGTTTTGCAAGGCCGAAAAACGGTTGAATTTTGAAAAATATATGTTACTGCGTTATTATCCTCTCACATTAGAGAGTGAGAATAAATACATGCGCCATTAGCTCAGTTGGCTAGAGCGCAAAATAAGAAGTAAGGCAAGTTTGCCCGTGGTTTTTTGGCTGGATTTTGTGAGGCTGAAAAATGGTTGAATTTTAAAAAATGTATGTTACTGTGTTATTATCCTCTCGGATTAGAGAGTGAAAATAAATACACGCGCCATTAGCTCAG
>CAYJGM010000015.1:0-32167 GCA_964369495.1 uncultured Bacteroides sp.
TAGCGAGCGATTGTGATTGTTCTTTGTTGCGGACAATGGGCACGGCGTTGGGGGTTCGGGGGTATCGCAATCCCCCGACGCTTTTGCTTCTTTTCACGCTGAAAAGAAGAAGGTTTCAACGCAAACAGCCTTAATAATTTACAAGTGCTTAAAGAATACAAACTACCAAAGGCGGCACTTAGGCTTTTTGCCAAATCCCCGGCGCTTTTGCTTCTTTTCACGCTGAAAAGAAGGGCTAAACAACGCAAACAGCCTTTATAATTTACACCTGCTTAAAAAACAAACTGCACACCTTGCCTAAAAAAGCATATCAGATTTTTGCCAAACTCCAATACTTTTGCTTCCTTTCACACTGAAAAAAAGCACGACACAATGCATAAAGCTTTTATGCTTTATAACCGCCTAAAAAATAAATTTCTCGCTTTGTTTATTATGCGAACAGCCGCAAGCGTTGTCACTACATAGGGTTATAAAACAAATTGTTCTTTTACATTGAAACATCAATGTACTCAACCTATATCTTATATTACCAACACTTCAAATCAAAAAAATTTAATTTAAGTATTGACATTCGTTAATATATGTTATAAAATAAAATCAGTTCAAAAAAATTTGATTTAAGAAAGGTTCTTTTTAATGAATATTTTATCAACTGCATGGGATTTTTTTCAAACACAAATTCTTGGTATGAAATGGCTTAACGACGGTGTTGGCATTATATTGCAAAATTTAGGGCTAAACACGCAAAGCGCAATTGGCGCAAGCGTTCAATTTTTTATATATGATGTTATAAAA
The DNA here is from genome assembly GCA_964369495.1 of uncultured Bacteroides sp. Taxonomy (GTDB): domain Bacteria; phylum Bacillota; class Clostridia; order Oscillospirales; family Ruminococcaceae; genus Ruthenibacterium. Next base: position 796 of record CAYJGM010000015.1, read on the forward strand.
ATTACAATTTTGCTATGTTCATTAATTTTTATTATTTCATATATACAAAGTTATTTTCCGCCCGAAAGAAGCAAAAAAATTCTTGGTAGGTTTAAAGGAATATGGGCAAATATTGTTGCGGCTTTACTTGGCACAGTAACTCCTTTTTGTTCTTGCTCTTCAATTCCGCTATTTATGGGCTTTACAAGCGCAGGCTTGCCTGTTGGCGTAACTTTTAGTTTTTTAATTTCTTCGCCCATGGTAGATTTAGGCAGTTTAGTATTATTAATGAGCATTTTTGGCACAAGGGTAGCCTTTGCATATGTAATTGTTGGCCTTATAATTGCTGTTATAGGTGGCACATTGCTTCAAAAAATGGGAATGAGCAAATATGTTGAAGATTTTATTTTAAACGCAAGTAGCGTGGATATTGAATCTGCTGTGCTAACAAAAAAAGATAGGGCAATTTACGCAAAAGAGCAAATGACATCTACCTTTAAAAAAGTAATTCCTTATATTTTAGTGGGTGTTGGAATTGGCGCAATTATACACAATTGGATACCGCAAGATATAATAGAGGCCGTTTTGGGTAGCAATAATCCTTTCGGTGTATTTTTAGCAACGCTTGTTGGTATACCAATGTATGCAGATATTTTCGGAACAATTCCCGTTGCAGAGGCCTTACTTGCCAAAGGCGCACAACTTGGCACAATTCTTTCCTTTATGATGGCGGTTACAGCGCTTAGCTTACCATCTATGATAATGCTAAAAAAAGCGGTTAAACCAAGGCTGTTAGCGGCATTTATTGCAATTTGCACAATTGGAATTATATGCGTTGGTTATTTATTTAATGCGTTTCAATATTTTCTGGTATAGCAATTTAAAATATAAAAAAGGGGTAGCAGCATTTTTACAACTGCTATCCCTTTTTATTTAAAATTATTTGTTAATTATTGCATTAATTATATTTCATTTTACTGTTTGATAAAATAACTTAGGCTTAATAATTAACTGCTCTTCTTTCAAAATGTGCCTTTGGATGGTCGCACACAGGACATACATCAGGTGCGTCGTTGCTATCATGAATATGGCCACAGTTGCGGCAAATCCAAACTTCTTTTGTTTCGCTTTTAAAAACTTTGCCCTCTTTTACATTTTCAAGCAGTTTTAAATATCTTTCCTCGTGCTCTTTTTCAATTTTTAAAACGCCCTCAAATTTTTTGGCTATATCTTCAAATCCTTCTTGCCTTGCGGTTATTGCCATGTTCGCATACATGTCTGTCCACTCGTAGTTTTCGCCTTCTGCTGCATGCTTTAAGTTTTCCTCTGTGCTGCCAATTCCATCAAGCAATTTAAACCACAATTTTGCATGTTCCTTCTCGTTGTTTGCGGTTTCTAAAAATAAAGCACTAATTTGTTCAAAGCCCTCTTTTTTAGCCTTGCTTGCATAATAAGTATATTTATTTCTCGCTTGCGATTCCCCGGCAAATGCAATTTTTAAATTTTCCTCTGTTTTACTACCTTTCAAATTCATGTTTAACCTCCTTTATATGTTGATATTTCATTGTTTTTACTGTTTTTAGTATAACATACTATATTTTAAAATGCAATTATAAAATATAGTATGTTATTTGTATAATGTAAACAATTTTGGTTTTTTATTGTTATAGTTATACGCAATTTTTAAATAATAATGTTTTATACACATGCCAATTTAAATTGCTAATTCAAACTATATACTTTTTTAGAATTAATTAACCCCAACAACTCAACTTCGCTTATTGGCCTTGCGAAATAATATCCTTGTGCATAATCGCAATTTATACCCTTTAGCCATGTAGCTTGCGCTTTTGTTTCAACGCCCTCGGCAACAACCTTCATTCCCAGGCGCTTTGCCATTCGTATAACATCGGCAACAACTATCATGCTTTTGCCTAATCTCTCGCTTTCCCCAATAAAAGCCTTATCCAATTTAAGCACATCTGCCTCAATTTCGCTAAGGCGGTTAAGCGAAGATGCACCTGCGCCAAAGTCATCAATGGCAACTGAAAAGCCTATTTTTTTAAACTGCTTTACTCTTGCTAAAAAAATTCCAACATCGCTTTGCGATGCGCTTTCTGTAAGCTCTAATTCTATTCGAGATGCCGGTATGCGGTACTCTGCTATTATACTGGAAAGTTTATGTGCTGTTTGTTCTTCAAGAACCGTGTGTGATGACAAGTTTACCGACATTTTTAAATCGTGATAATTGCTTTTAATATGTTTGCAAACTTCTTCAAAAACATACATATCTAAATTAGAAATAAAACCGTTTTCCTCGAACACAGGAACAAACTCGTTTGGATAAATCGCCTCGCCCAATATAGGGTTCCAGCGCACAAGCGCTTCAGCGCCGCACATTTCAAGGTTTTTAAATTCAATTTTTGGTTGATATACCAACACAAATTCTTTATCTTTAAGCGCTTGCTCCATTCTAAAAGTAATGTTTATCCTATCTTCATAAAGTTTACGCATTTTTTTATCAAAAGTAATAAAAGTAGTTTTATGCTCGTTTTTTCCGCTGGTTCTTGCGCTATCGGCATAGCCTATTACAGCCGTGCCTTGTTCTTTTAAGTTATCTATAATAACTTTACCAAAAGAAAGTGTAACATTGTATTTTTCGCCTAAAACATCTTGTATGGCGGGTAAAATATCCAAATTATAAATTTGATGCGTGCTCTCGCCCTCGCCAACTTTTTTTAATATCAAAAATTGGTCTGCGGTTCTTCTGCTTATCATTGCCTGTGTGTTTTCGAAAGATTTTTTAAGTGCATTTGCTACAGCAACTATAGTTTGTGTTCCTTTTTCTATGCTGAAATGTGTGTTTATAGTTTTAAACATATCAATGTCAAACGAAATAACCTCGTATTCTCCGGGCTTTGCCGTTTTAATTATTTCATCAGTTTTTTGCCTAAAGCTATGCTCTGCCATAAGCCCTGTTAACGCATCGGTGTTATAAGATTTTAAAAGCGCTTTTCGCTTTCTTATTTTAGCTGCATAATACAATGAAAAAAAACCTGCCGCTATAATTAAAAATAAAATTAAAAAAACATACCAATAGCTTAAAACAAAGCCAAAAAAACCAGGCTCAAAAGTTTCCTCGCTATTTTGCGCAGTTGCATGTACCGGCAAGGAAAACAGCATTATTAAAAGCGAGGGAATAACAATTATCCTGCCTGTTATTTTATTTGCTTTCATAAACACCCTCCAAAATTTTAGTGTTATATTACTAAACAGCATTTACACTTAGATAATTTTAACAAAAATATATCACATTGTCAATATTATTACGTTTAAATACACAATAACAAAAAGCTTGACTTAGAGCTAACTCTAGGGTGTATAATTATAAATATAAATAGCAAAGCACACGGTTTTATTTTATAATTTAGAATTTTGTGTTTTGCAAATATATAATTGTGAATACCGCATTGCGGCTATCGCATTAAAAAGGAGATAAAATGACACTTAACAAAACAACAAAACTAACATTATCGGCATTTTTTTTGGCTTTGGGGCTTGTTCTTCCGTTTTTTACGGGGCAAATACCGCAAATTGGCAACATGCTTTCACCAATGCATTTCCCGGTGCTTATTTGTGCTTTGCTTGTAGGCGGTAAATATGGCATGGCAATAGGCTTTATTTCGCCAATATTAAGGTCTTTTTTATTCGGCATGCCAATTTTATACCCCGGTGCAATTGCAATGGCATTTGAAATGGCAGTATATGGGCTTGTGGCGTCACTTATCTATTTTGGGGCAAAACGCACCACTGCCAGGCTTTATATAAGCCTTGTTGCGGCTATGATAGCAGGCAGAATAGTATGGGGTGTTGTGCAATTTATTTTGCTTGCAAGCACAGGCGGCGCTTTTACATTCCAAATGTTTATATCGGCGGCTGTTGTGTCTTCAATTCCCGGCATTATCGCACAGTTAATACTTGTGCCAATTATTGTAAAGGCCGTTGAACGCTTATTAGATAAAGAAAGGCATGGCTAAAATATGACAATAGCACAAGTTAGCCAAAAATACGGTTTAACCCCCGACACATTGCGATATTATGAAAAAATAGGGCTTATTCCAAAAATTAAACGCACACCCGGCGGAATAAGGGCATATACCGAAGATGATTGTAATTGGGTGCAATTTATTCGCTGCATGCGGCGCGCCGGGCTTTCAATAGACGTTCTTAGTTTATATATGGAATTATTTAGGCAAGGCCCAAAAACCGCACAACAGCGAAAAGATATCTTGCTTGAACAGCGCGAAATAATGTTACAGAAAATTGCAAAGCAACAAGAGATTATCGGTAGGCTTGAAAGCAAAATTAAGCTTTGCGAAAAAGAAATTGAACAAATTTAAATAGTGCAGCGCTGTAATATAATTATTTATAATAGATGCTTTGGGTGAAATACCTGAATGCACAATACGCAGTAAAACTCCCTTGCCTACACACAAGGGAGTTTTACTATATCAAATAGAATTTGAGGAGTGGTGTAACCCAAAAATTACAATTCAAGCACAATTGTAATAGGAGGAAGGGTTTACACCTGATGAAAAAGTGCACTGGCAAGCCAGCTCGTAACTATCTTGCAATTAAATTGTAATACTTTTGTAACTGTTTGTCAAGCTTTTTTCATAAATTTCTGTAATATTTTTGTAATATTTTTTTAAAAACTATTGTACCGCCTATTTTTGTTTGAAAATACGTCATTTACAGGCAAGGCGAATTAAGATTTTTCCGCTTGTTATTATATAATAATAACGATTATTGTATTAAAAATTTGCGTGCATTTCTTTTTTTCTTCTTTTTATATGATAAAAACACTATAAATAAAATTAGAAAACCGAATAACAAATAACGTGTTTTATTTTTGCGCGCAACTAAATTTTACATTTACTTTTTATAACCATGTTACGTATATTAATTTGATATTAATATCGCTTTATGCTACAATTATATAAAAATTTTAAAGAGGTGTAAAAATGAAAACAATATTGTTTCAAGGCGATTCCATTACTGATTGCAATAGGGTGCGTGAAAACATTGCTTCATACGGCGACGGTTATGCCAAAATGCTTTGCACAAAACTAAGCGAGCAAAACCCAAGCAGCTTTAAATTTTTAAACAAAGGTGTAAGTGGTGATAGAATTGTAGATGTTTACGCCCGCGCAAAAATTGACATTTGGAATTTAAAGCCCGATATTATAAGCTTGCTTATCGGTGTTAATGATGTTTGGCACGAGTTCAGAGAACAGCCCAACGGCGTTGGGGCACAGCGTTTTGAAATTATTTACAAAATGCTTATTGAACACACTTTACAAAGGCTACCGAATGTTAATTTTTATATTATGGAACCTTTTGCATTAAGCGGAAATAAAACAGATATTCACGGCTTTGAAAAATTTTCACATGAGGTTAAATTGCGTGCACAAGCGGCAAAAAACATAGCAAAAGAATATAATTTGCCATTTTTAGAATTGCAATGTGTTTTTGATGAAGCCTGCAAAAAAGAAAGCGAAGAACATTGGCTTTTAGACGGTGTACACCCTACAGAAGCCGGGCATACGCTGATTGCGCAAAAATGGTTTGAAACATTCGGCACTCTACTGTAAAAATATAAAATTCGGTTTTGCTGAAAAACAAAGCCTTTAACTTGCTCTCGTTAATTTTACACTTTTTAAAAAACACGATATATTTATATTTTGCGCTATTTTCCTTGCAATTGCATTATGTTTTTATTATAATAATAAAGTAGTATTAAGGCGTGCCCACACAACCGTTAATTGCGTGTTTTTTGGTATATTTTTCGTCCGGCTTCGTTACAAAAACTTGAATTGCATAAAAGAATACTTCGTCTTTGTGGCTTGGCATACAAAAAACCTACTTAAAATTTGCACAATTCAAATAGCGTGGGTATCCCCTAATAAACTAAAATTTTAAAAACGGCGGAAAGGGTAAGATTATGAAATTTTTTATTGATACAGCAAACACTCAAGATATAAAAAAAGCGGCAGACATGGGCGTTATTTGCGGCGTTACCACAAACCCAAGCTTAATTGCAAAAGAAGGACGCGATTTTAACGAGGTTATTAAAGAAATTACTTCTATTGTAGACGGCCCAATATCGGGCGAGGTTAAAGCAACCACTGTTGATGCAAATGCAATGATAGAAGAAGGCAGACAAATTGCAAAAATTCACCCAAATATGGTGGTTAAAATCCCCATGACGGTGGAGGGCTTAAAGGCTACTAAAGTGCTTGCAAGCGAGGGCATACCTGTTAATGTCACTTTAATTTTCTCGGCAAACCAAGCGCTTTTAGCTGCACGTGCAGGCGCAGCATATGTTTCACCTTTCCTTGGCCGCCTAGACGATATCAGCACAACAGGCATGGATTTAATTCGAACAATAAGCGATATGTTCGCAATGTATGATGATATATCGGCAGAGATAATTGCCGCTAGCGTTCGCAACCCCATACACGTAACCGATTGCGCACTTGCAGGTGCACACATTGCAACAGTGCCTTACAGCGTAATTGAACAAATGACAAAACACCCATTAACAGATATAGGAATTGAAAAATTCAAGCAAGATTACATGAAAGTATTCGGCGAATAATTAAATATTAAAACAGAAATTCAGCTATTTAACCGTAAAAATGTCGCAATATTTTCCGGCGAGAAGATAGTATCTTCTTTAAATTTAATGTATAGTAGTTTTGTATGTTCTTTGTTGGCAATTTTATTTCTACTTATGCCATATCTTACATTTGCTTGTGAATTACAAGATTTTAAGATTGCTGTCCATATTTATTCAGCTTTTTTCATTTGTGGTACTTGTGGATTAAATGGTGCTGCATTAAATAATATTGTTAAAATTTCAAAAAATAATGACAACTAATATAGCCAAGCAGATATAATACGAACCCGTTTTTTATTTAGCCAAAAGCCTTATATCGGCTTGGCTAAGCATAATCTATATAGAACCAAACCGTCACTATCAATTTTTTGATAGTGACGGTTTGGTTTTTTATTGACAGTCGCCTATATCCCCTGCACTTTTGTATCAATTATTTTTTGCTGAATTAATTTTGTATTAGCTCTACTATAAGCATAATTAATACAGCAATAATTATAACAATGGAAATTGCTTTAACAGCAAAGCAAGTAAAAAAATAAAAGTTTATATTATTTCATTGCTTTTTTAAAACTATTTTGATACTCTTAGGGCAATTCAACATCTTGGCTTGCACATCTTGCACATGTGGGTTAATAAGTGCTAGTTTTACACACAATATAAAACTAGCCATTTTAACAAAAATATGTTATAATATATATTATATATGCCAAAAAACAAACGGAGGCCAAAAACATGGATAACTTAACCATAGCGCGAGATAAAATTGATGAAATAGACATGCAAATGGCGCGCCTTTTTTGCGAGCGAATGAATGTTGTTTGTGATGTGCTTGAATATAAAAAGCAACATAATTTACCGGTTTTAGATGCCACACGTGAGCAAAGTGTTATAGAAAAAAACATAAACCGCCTGCCCGATAAAACATATGAAAAATATTACGAACATTTTATTAAAAGCACAATGGAAATTTCGCGCGCAATGCAAAGTGAAAATTTGGCACAAAACACAGTTGCTTATCAAGGTGCACTTGGGGCTTTTTCGCACATTGCGGCGGTTGATTTATTTAAGCACGGCAAACATAAGCCCTGCGCAAGCTTTAAAGATGTTTTTTTATGTGTTGAAAATGGCGATGCAAAATTTGGCGTGTTGCCGTTTGAAAATAGCCATGCAGGCGATATAACAGATGTTTTGGATTTATGCTTTGCACACGATAATATCGTTGTTAGCGCTACTTACGATTTACCTGTTCGCCATAATTTACTTTGTATAAATGGCGCAAAACTTAGCGATGTAAAAACAGTTTATTCGCATGCACAAGCCCTTATGCAAAGCCGTGCTTTTTTAGAAAAGCTAAATTTAAATTCAAGCGAAATGCCAAACACAGCGCTTGCCGCAAAATTTGTTGCCGAAAGCGCCGATAAATCTTTTGCGGCCATTGCCTCATTGCAAACAGCGCAAATTTATGGCCTTGATGTGCTTGCCAAAGATATTAACAGCAGCGAAAACAACACCACACGTTTTATTGTAATAGAACGAAAAAATACCGATTTACCGCCAAACTATGCACCTCAAAGTGAATTAAACAAGCAACAAAGGTTCAGCTTGCTATTTACCGTATCACACAATGCGGGCAGCTTAGTAAAAGTTTTAGCTGCAATTGCAAAACATGGGTATAATATGGATTGCATTAAAAGCCGCCCCATGCCAAATGTTAATTGGGTTTACTATTTTTACACCGAAATTTTAGGCACTCCGTGCGATGAACTTTTCGCAGAACTTAATTTACACTGCAATACTGTGCGCCTTTTGGGTGTATATACAAACAAAACCGATTAATAGCCAAATTCACAAAAACGGGAGAAATATGAGCAAACGAAAACTAACCCCAGCCGAAATAAAAAGAAAAAAACATTATGAAACACAAACTCAAAGGCTAAAAAACGAGGGTTATATAGAAAAAAAATTAACAGTAAGCGTATTATACGCCAATGTAATGGCTATTGTTTTAATGCTTCCGGTTATTATTATTTTCGTGTTTATAAACTATACGATAAACCCATTTTCAGTAGATATTAACTTATTTGCATTAATTTTAGGCATGATTTTATTTACGATAATTCACGAGCTTATTCATGGCCTTTTTTGGGGAATTTTTGCCAAAAATCATTTTCACGATATTGAATTTGGTGTTATTTGGCAAATGCTCACCCCTTATTGTACATGCAAATCACCACTTACAAAGGCGCAATATATAATAGGTGCGGCAATGCCAACAGTATGGCTTGGCTTTATCCCTGCGATTATTGGGGTTTTTTTTGGGCTTAACACTTTGTTTTTCATTTCAATGATAATGATATTTGGCGGCGGCGGCGATGCAACAATAATATGCAAACTTATTGGCCACAAAAAAACCGCAAAGCACACAGTTTATTTAGACCACCCATATGAAGTTGGCTTGGTTGTATTTGAAAAATAAAACACAAAATCGCATTTAAATTTATAATAATATGCTTGCTACTGCCCGTGCAACAAAATTTATTTAATATAATTTACAATATAAATTGGAAGGATAACAAAAATGATTATTAGCACAAAAAAAGGCACACCGACAGCGGAGATAGATAAAATTATAGCGGAATTTGAGGCGCAAGGCCTATCGGTTACCGTTATTAGGGGAACCGATTACAATGTATTCGGCCTTGTGGGTGATACTACTGTAATAGACGATGACCATGTGCGCGCTAACCCTTACGTGGATAATGTGCGCCGTGTTAGCGAACCATTTAAAAAGGCAAACCGCCTTTTCCATGAACAAGACAGTATAATTGATGTTGGCGGCATACCTGTTGGTGGTAACCAAAAAATTGTTATAATAGGCGGCCCTTGCAGTATCGAAAGCGAAGAGCACACAATTGATATTGCAAAAGAGGTTAAAAAAGCTGGCGGTTGCATGCTTCGTGGCGGCGCATATAAACCACGCACAAGCCCTTACGCATATCAAGGCATGGGCACAGCCGGAATTATTGCAATGACAAAAGCACGCGAAATAACTAACATGCCAATTGTAAGCGAACTTATGAGCGAAGAAGCAATAGATGAATTTGAACAATATGTAGACCTTGTGCAAATTGGTGCAAGAAATATGCAAAACTTCCAACTTTTAAAAGCGGTTGGTAAAATGAAAAAACCCGTTTTGCTAAAACGTGGCCTTGCAAACACAATTGAAGAGTGGATTATGAGCGCCGAATACATTATGGCAGGCGGCAATGAAAACGTTATTTTTTGTGAACGCGGCATACGCACATTTGAAAAATATACACGCAACACGCTAGATTTATCTGTTATTCCTATATTAAAAGAAAAAACACATTTGCCGATTATTATAGACCCCAGCCATGCTACCGGCAATTACAGATATATTGAAAGCATGTCGCTTGCGGCAGTTGCGGCCGGGGCCGATGGGCTTATTATTGAAGTGCATCAAAACCCTGAAAAAGCCCTTAGCGATGGCGCACAAACTTTGCGCCCCGATAAATTTACAACAACTGTGCAAAAATGCCGTGAAATTGCGAAAATCATAGGCAAAGATATACGATAATAATTGCAGATAAGTTTGTAAATAAAGTTAGAACTACAATAGTATCTCGCAAAATATAAATAACCTCCACACCGCTTCGGTTATTCATATTTTTTATCTAATCGGCGTGACATAGCCACATGCCAATTTATATTAGCCTACGGCTAACATAAACAACCAAACTAATTTTAAGGAAAATATAATGAACGAAAAAATATTACCTATACAAAAAGGCGGTGAAATAACGGCACCACCAAGCAAAAGTATGGCACACCGTGCGCTTATTTGCGCCGCACTAACAAACGACGTTTGTACTGTGCAGGGCATTATCCCCTCGCAAGATATGCACGCCACCATGCGCGCTCTTAATTTGTTGGGTGCAAATATTACCTACAACGAAGCCACCCAAAGTGCCACTGTGCAAGGTGTTTTTGCAAACGGTAGCGTTTTTAAAGCGCCTAATATGCCTATTGATTGCGCAGAAAGTGGCAGCACATTGCGTTTTATGATACCTCTTTTTAGTTTAAACGGCAAAGAAAACACTTTTGTGGGCGGCGGTAAACTTTTGAAACGTCCCCAAAACGTTTATGCCGATATTTTTAATAAACAAGGCCTTAAACTAGAACACACGCAAGAAAGCTTAACAACTAAAGGTGCTTTATCTGCGGGCGAATACCTTGTTAGCGGCAATGTAAGCAGCCAATTTATAACAGGCCTTTTGTTTGCTCTGCCTCTTTTAAACGCTGATAGCACAGTAAAAATAATACCACCTTTTGAAAGTGAAAGTTATGTGCATCTAACTAAAAAGGCCATGGCAGATTTTGGCGTTCATTTTGAATTTGTTGATAATTTAACTATTAAAATAAAGGGCAAACAACAATATAAAGCAAAAAATTATACAGTAGAGGGCGATTTTTCCCAAGCCGCTTTTTGGGCTGTGTTAGCCGCATGCGCAAACAAAAACATAATTATACACAACTTAAAAAGTAGTAGCGCACAGGGCGATGCCGAAATTTTTAATGTGCTAAAACAATGTGGCGCAAATATAGCACAAACCAAAAACGCCGTGCAAATTTCTGAAAGCATACAAAATTTGAACTCGTTTTCTTGCGATATTGCCAATTGCCCCGATTTAGGGCCGATTTTAATGGTGCTTGCGCTTTTTTGTGAGGGAGAAAGCGTTTTAAACAATGCCGCTCGCCTTCGCGATAAAGAGAGCGACAGAATTGCCGCTATGCAGTGTGAAATTGAAAAAATCGGCGCATATTTAAGCGCAGATAAAAACACTATTCGCATTAAAGGCGCAAAAAACAAACTTCACAGCGCAAAAAACTTACACGGACATAACGATCATCGCATTGTTATGGCAATGGCTGTTGCCGCCGCCTCAATGCATGTAAAAAGCGGCGATTATTGCGAGATAAGCGGTGCACAAGCGGTGCGAAAATCTTACCCTAATTTTTTTGAACACTTAAATTTGTTTTATTAAATAATATAACTAACACATTTAAAATAAAGGAGTATACCATGAAAACAGCCCTAGTTGGCTACAGCGGTTTTGTCGGTGGTAATTTGGCAAATTCTTGCGATTTCACCAACAAATACAACAGTAAAAACATAAGCGATGCCTTTGGCACTGCGCCTGATTTATTAATTTATTCGGGTGTTCCTGCGGCAAAATTTCTTGCGAACAAAAACCCCGATAAAGACTATGAAATTTGCATGAATGCCCTTTTAAACATAAATAAAATTAAACCAAAACAACTTGTTTTAATTAGCACGGTAGATGTTTTCGAAGAAAGCAAAAATGCCGACGAAAACACAGCTACAAGCGTAAAAGGTGCGCAAGCATATGGCCGTAACCGTGCAATACTTGAAACATGTGTGCAACAAGAATATGAAAACGCATTAATAATCAGGTTGCCCGGCCTTTTTGGAAAAGGGCTTAAAAAGAATTTTATTTACGATGCCTTAACGCTTGTTCCATCTATGTTAAAACAAGAAAAATACACACAGCTTGCACAAAAAAGCGAACTTGTAAAAAACGCCTACACAAAACAGGAAAACGGTTTTTATGCGCTTACGCAAAAGGCGAAAACAACCGATAAAGCCGCGCTTAAAACATATTTTAACACAAGCGATTTTAACGCTTTAAATTTTACAGACAGCCGTGCATACTACCAATTTTACAATTTAGCTAATTTATATAACGATATTATTACAGCGCTTAACGCAAATTTAAAACTGCTTAATTTGGCAACACAGCCTGTTGGTGCCCTTCAAATATACGAAAAAATTAGTGGCGCAAAATTCATAAATGAAATTAGCCAAAAGCCCATTTATTACGATATGCAAACAAATTATGCACATATTTATGGCAAACATGGGCGGTATATTTATACAAAAGACGAAATTTTAAGCGATATTTTAAATTTTGCTGAAAATTTCAACAAATAAAATGAAAATATTTTCATGCAATTATTAAAGGGGTTTTTAAAATGAAACTTGCAATTTCTAACATTGGTTTTGAAATAGATAAAACAGACAAAATTTATGAATTGCTTAATAAATATAATTACAGTGCAATAGAAATTGCACCAAGCATTTTTGCGGGCGAAAACCCTTATGAAAACATAGTAAAAGCGCGCAATTTAAAAGATAACCTTAAACAAGAATATAATTTAGATATCGCCTCTATGCAAAGTATATGGTTTGGCAAGCAAGGCAATATTTTTATAAACGAGCAAGCTTTACCGCTAATTGATTACACAAAAAAAGCAATTGAATTTGCAAACAATTTAAATATAAAAAACATTGTTTTCGGTTGCCCTAAAAACAGGAATATTCAAAAGGGGCAAACGGCGGATAACGCCCTATGGTTTTTTTCTGAAATTGCCGATTTCGCCGTACAAAACGGTACTTTTATAGCCCTTGAGGCAAACCCTGAAATTTACGGCACAAATTTTTGTAACACAAGCGAAAGCGTTTTTAATTATGTTAAAAAAGTGCCAAATTTAAAAGTTAATTACGATTTTGGTGCATTTATTCAAAACGGCGAAAGCCTTGATGTATTAAAACAAAACATTAAACTTGTTAATCATGTGCATATAAGCGAGCCTTTTTTGGCCCCTATTTGTATGCAAAACCAGCGAAAAAATGCACATGTTGAACTTGCCGATATTTTAAGAAGCGAAAATTATACCGGCTATGTTTCAATAGAAATGAAATCGCAAAACATTGATGCATTGCAAGAGATATTAAAATATATTTCGCAAGTTTTTGCTTAGAATTGTTAAATTGCATCTAACAAGCTATGAAAAATAGATAACCTCACAGGGCGATTTAATAGTGCGCATTGAATTATTAATTGATTAAATTAGTCGTTTTCATCACCGCACTGTGTATAAAAAAAGGCAATAAAAACAATTGCAAGAAGTTATAAAAAAGGTGGCTAATTGTAAATGACATTAAACGTAAAACAAAATGCACGAAACTTAATTAAACAAGACATTAGCGGCAAATTGTTCTTCATTTTTGCATGTGTAATTGTATTGATAAAATTACTGCTAGCCTCACAGCAAATGGTTTATATACACCCCGAGGCCGCCCTTATTGACGACGATTTAATGTTTCGTTTTGCCGTTAATATAGCAAATGGTAACTGGCTTGGTGAATACGATTATTTAACCTTAAGTAAATACCCACTTTTTTCTGTTTGGCTTGCTTTTTTGAATATTTGTAATATTCCTTATTTAGTTGGCGGGCAAATTTTGTATTTACTTGCTTGCATATGCGGCGTTTATGCGCTTGCGCCTTTATTGCGTGACAATAGGGCGAAATTGTTGTTATTTACCGTTTTAGTTTTTAATCCAATGCAAACGGCCGCAGCGGTGCAGCTTAGAATTTATAGAGAAAACATTACAAATGCATTATCATTGTTTTTATTTGCCGGCTTTATCGGGCTTGCCTTGCGCGCAAATTACGCGCCTAAAAAATCAATATTATGCCTTATTATAGGCGGTTTAGGGCTTGCTTTTTCATATTTAAACCGGGAAGACGGCGTGTGGTTTTTAATTTTTTGTATCCCTGCAAGTTTAATTACAATTTATTTTATTTTGCGTGAAAAAAGCAAAACAATAACAAAATTCATTAAATTATCGCTTCAAGCTTTGCCTTATTTAATTTTAAGCGTGGGTATAATTATTATAAGTTTTGTTAATTTGCAATTTTATGGTAGGTTTATTATAAGCGATTACACCAGTGCAGAGTTTAACGATGCATGCGGTGCACTAATGCGAGTTAGCATGCACGAAAGCTTTGAACAATACGAGCAAGTGCCTGTAACAAGCGCAGCAATAAGTGAAATTGCAGACAAAATTCCACAATTTAAAGCCGTAGAACAACAACTTCAAAGTGAGTTTATTTTAAACAATTTTGGTTCTCTTGAAACAAGGCAATATTCAGCCGGCGGCTTTTTTTGGGCACTTAGAACGGCTGTTTATAACAGTGGGTATGCAAATACTGCACAAGAGGCGCAGCAGTATTACCAAACCTTGGCAGATGAAATTAACGCTCTTTGCAACAGCGGTGAACTACTCGGATTAGATAAAGAAATTTCTTCCACAATAACGCCTGTAAAAGCCGAATATTTACCTAATATTTTTATTGAGGCTATAGTAAATTTTGGCAGAATGTTAATTTACACCGAAAGTGCACCGGAGTTTGATACAATATCAGTTGCACGCCCGGAAGATGAGATTTTTTACGAAGAATTTTTGCATATACAAGCAAACACATCCGCAATTAAAAACACAGCTTTACCCTATTATTCAACATTGCAACGCTTTGCCTATTTAGCCTTTGATATTATAAAATATGTTTTTATTATTTTCACTGTTACAGGTTTTTTGCTGGGGATGTTTTTTCAAATTAAAAATACAAAAAAAGCCATGCTAGGCACTTTTAAAAATGAAAATATTGAATTTTGCATTTTTTGGTGGATACAAACAGGGCTGTTTTTAAGTGTAGTTTTAAGGTGTTTAATTATTGCATATATGTTTATTACTGCATTTAACCCGTGGGTGGGCCGTATGCCTTACCTATGCTGTGCACAAGTTGCGCTTATTATTTTTAGTTATAACGGTTTATTCTTTTTCACAAAAAGGTTTGCAAGGCATAAAAGTACAAATTAAAGCATTTTATCCCTTGCAAATTTCGTCTGTTTAATACATCTTCGTTCATTGTTTTTTTTTAAAATAATTTGCGGTACTTTCCTTCATATTAATTACAAAAGCCATAAAATATATTGTGTATATTGTAAAAATTAAATTTCAAAGCAACATTTAAATAAAAAAATCCGAACCAAGCATAACGGTTAATTTCCGTATGACATGAGTTCGGATTTTAATTTAGCCACTTAGGGTGGCAATACTTACATTACTATTCTTCGAAATAAAGGTTCTCGAAATCGCTAATAGGCACAGGCTTTGAAAAATAATAGCCTTGTGCAGCACTACAGTTTATTGCGTTTAAAAAGTTTTTTTGCTTTTCGTTTTCAATGCCTTCGGCAACAGTGTACATTCCAATGCTGTTCGCAAGTTCTATAATGCTTTTAATAACAAGCTCGCCCTTGTGTTGTTCGTGTTCGTCTTCATCTTCAATGAAAAAACTTCTGTCTAATTTCAAGGTGTCAACATCAAAAGTTTTAAGCATACCCAGCGAAGAATAACCCGAGCCAAAGTCATCTATAGAAACAAGAAAACCGGCTTTGTGAAGTTGTTTAATTAATTTTTTTAATTGCTTTTCATTTTCAATTACAGTGCTTTCGGTCAATTCAATTTCGATATATTTTGTATTTATCCCATATTGCGAAACTATGTTTTGAATTTCGTTTACAAAATTTTTATTTTGTAGGTGTAAACGTGCAAAATTAACAGATATCGGCACTAATTTTATATTCATATCTTGCCATTTTTTTAATAGCCTACATACTTGTGAAAGCATGTATTTATCTAATTGTACAATAAAACCATTTTGTTCAAAAAGTGGTATGAAATCGTTTGGAAAGACCATTGCACCGTCGTATTGAACCCATCTTACAAGCGCCTCAGCCCCCACTATTTTTGTGTTATTAAGGCTATATTTAGGCTGCAAGTAAACTTTAAATTCCTCGTTTTCAAGCGCTTTGTGCATTTTGTTTGCAATTTGGGTATCTTTTAAAACTTTAAGTCTAAACTCTTCATCATAATCCCAAATATTAGCTATTCTGTTCTTTTTAGCATGTGAATGTGCAATATTTGTTTTGTTGACGATATCGTTAATATCCGTTTCTCCCGGTTTTATATAATATCTGCCGTATCTAAAGGCGAATTGATGTTCGCTAAATTCAGGTAAAAGCGATTTAAAATGCTGTTCATATACTTTTGCGGTTTGTGCTAGATTTTCAAAGAAATCGCTGTTGGCAAACAGCATAAATTCCTCGTTTGAAATTCTGGCTTGTATGAATTTTTTGTTTTTCTTTTCTGCGGTTTTGCCGGTTTGTGCAATGCAGTTAATAACAATATTGCCGGCGTCATAACCAAACATCTCATTAATTACTTTAAAATCAACTATGTCCATCTTTATCATGGTAAAGTTTTCATTTGCATTTTTCTTTAATATATCAGAAACCATAAGCTTAAATTTAAGCAAATTTGGTATGCCTGTAAGTTCGTCATAATAAGCGGCTTTTTCAAGTTTTTTTGCGTCTTCATTTTTAGATGATATTACATAAAAAACTATGATAATTGCAAAAAGTATAACTATGATAGTATTAATTATCATTTGCTGCGTTATTGCTTCATAGCTTTCGGTTAAATTTTCCTCGGAAATTTCAAAAAACAATATCCAATCGTTTACCATAATAGGCCTGTATTCGCCATATTTTTTAACACCACCTATGGTGTAAGAAACGCTTCCGCTATTGCCAAGTTTAAAATCGGTTACGATGCTATCGAAACTAGCGCCATTGTTAAATTGTGCGCTTTGAAATGCATCAAAAGTAATGTTTAAATTTGATGAATTTACAAGAATATTACTATCGCTGTTTAATATAAGGCTAAGGCCTCTTTCGTCTGTGAAACTTGTTAAAATAGTGTGCATATATTCCGTGCTGTATTCTACCGCAAGAACACCGTCTATCTTATCTTCCACATAAATGGGCACGCTAACTGTAAAAACCTCTTCGCCGGAATACTCGGAAATATAAGGTTCTGTGGCGTACGATTCACCCGCCAATGCAATTTTATAAAATGCATTGTGAGCAACATTTGATAGTGTTCCATTCGATAAATATGCAATACCATTTACATCAATTACAAGAATAGTTTGCAAACTTAATTCTTCTTGTTTTTCTTCAATGTAAGCTAAAATTTCGCTTTCATCAACGCCAATAATAGGTAATGCTTCGGCCATACTTACCAAAGAATATATCATGCTCTCGAGGTGCATATTTATTGCAAGTTGTTGTTGGCTTGCCATATCTTTTAAGTTTTCTTCTAAAGATTCTTCAAGTTCGTTTGAAACCGTATTAAAAAACATTAGCGAACTTACAATTATAGTTGCAAGAAAAACCATGCCGAAGATAAACGAAAAAATTATTTTGTTGTTTTTCATAAATAATTTAAACCTTAATATAATATATTTTTATTGTTTGCTGATAAAATATACACTCAAAAATTATTTAACTGCATATTATTTAAAACAAGAACTAACACTTATACATAAGTATATAATATCAACAAAACATATTATTGTCAATGTTATATTTTGTATGCATAACACTAAAACAATGAAACTATTTGTTGCAATAAAAAGCATTAAATGTTATAATTTAATTAAATAATTTTTTGTTTTCTTTTCTTAACAAAGCCACAACACGTATGCAGAAGATAGCAATATTATTAACTATCATAATATAAATCGATATACTGTGTATAAATGGTTTTATTGGAATATTTTCACCAATTATACCGGAGGAAAGTTAAATATGAATGAAATTTTAATTGTGGATGACAGTGCTGTTAATCGTATGGCGTTAAGCGAAATTTTAAAAGGCACATATGAGGTTACTCTTGCAAATAGCGGCAAGGAAATGTTTAATATCCTTGAAAAAACAGACCCTAAACTTATTTTATTAGATGTTATTATGCCCGATATGGATGGTTTTGAAGTTATTGCAAAGCTAAAATCCAGCGATGAATACTCTAAAATACCTGTAATATTTATAACAGGTTTAAATGATTCGCAAAGCGAAGAAAAAGGCTTGCAAATGGGCGCTATTGATTATATTACAAAGCCCTTTAAACCAAATATTGTGCTTGCAAGAGTAAAGGCATATATACAGCTTTATGATTTTGTTAAGCAGGCTGAAATGCTTGGCCAACATGATGGCTTAACCGGCCTTTACAACAAAAAAATGACAGAAAAGCAAATAAAAAAGCAACTATCACAAAAATCGCTTCTTAAAAGTGGCGCCCTTATGATTATTGACGTTGATAATTTCAAAAGTATTAACGATACTTTTGGGCATTTATACGGCGATGCGGTAATCACACAGCTAGGCAGTTCACTTCGCAGTATTTTCCAAAAAAGTGATGTTTTGGGCAGAGTGGGCGGCGACGAATTCTTTGTTTTTTTGCGTAATTATAAAGATCTTGAAGTTGTTAAAAAGCGCGCCGAAGAGCTTTGCAACGAATTTAGAAAAACATATGAGCAAAACGGAATTACAGTTAAAATATCCGCAAGCGTTGGCATTGCAACCACAGAAAACTCTTATGAATTTGAAGACATATATAAATACGCCGATATAGCGTTATATGCTACAAAATCTAAAGGAAAAAACGGTTATACTTTTTACACAGGGCAAGAAGAAATTGCATATAAATCTTCAAGGACACAAATAGAAAATAATAAACATGCCCATAACGATGCAATGCAAAGCATTATAGAGTTTAAAGATAATTTAAAAGAATATATATTTAATTTAGTAGAGGGCGAAAAAGTTGTTGAGTACACTATTCAATCTATTTTGCAAATGATATGCAACAGCTTTTCGTTTGATACAGCGTGTATTGTGCAATTTAATTACGAGGAAAACGGCATAAAATGCATGTATAATCGCATAAGTAGCGAAGCGGGCGCAAAGCAAGAAATTGAGAATATTTCCTTTTTAGATATAACCGAATTTTATGATGAGTTTGAAAATGATAATTTGTTTATATCAAAGCCCGGTGAACACAAACGCAAATATATTATTAACCAAAGCGATGATAAAACAATTTGTGTTTTTGCACTTAAAAACAAAAGGGCGCTAATAGGTTATATTGCATATGAAAAAATTGCAGAAGAAGATGAATTTAACCCGAAGGTTGTAAAAAACATCGTAGACGTTTCTCAGCAACTTTCAACTGTTGTTATAAACCAATTTTTAATAGATAACATGCGCGCAGCGAAAGAAAATTTAGAGGAAATTTTAAACAATTTGCCATATAAAGTATATATTACGCGCCCGGATGCCACAAAACCGTTGTTTATCAATAAAATTGCAAAAGAAACAGGCATAGATTTTCACGGTAAGGCTTGTTATAACCCTACAGGCAAATGCGAAGATTGCCTTTTAAAAGGTGCGATTAAACATGACGGATATGCCGAGCATGAGCATGAAACATGCAAAGAAATTACATGGACAAACGGCACAAAAGCATATATGGTTATTAATAAAAAACTTTAATATATCGTTTAAAAAAATAGATTATTTGGGCATGTGTTCAAATATTGCTACCAAAAGCTGATAGATAATGTTTTTTTAGAAAAGACGATATACAAACATTCTAATAGCGCAATATGGCTAATATAGCTAATAAATGAATTTTTCGACTATATTTTAAAACGCCAACACAGCTTAACACATACAAAAAAACCAAAGCGAGTATGAAAACTCGCTTTGGTTTTTTAATTTATATCGTTGCTATTTAAATTACTTTAACTTAAATAAAATATGTAAAAATTCTAATTGCAAACAGTGCGAAAATTATCCACATAACAGGGTGAATATCTTTTACTTTGCCGCGTGCTATTTTTAAAACCATCCATGTTAGAACGCCAAACATAATGCCGTTTGCGATAGAGTATGTGAAAGGCATCATAATAATTGCAACAAATGCGCCTAAAACATCGGCCATGTCGCCTTCGAATTTTACTTTCTTGATACTGCTCATCATAAATAGGCCAACTATAATTAACGCAGGTGCGGTTGCAAAGCCGGGTATTGCGCCAAAAATAGGCCAGAAGAACATTGCTATTACAAACATTGCTGCAGTTGTAACGGCTGTTAAGCCTGTGCGTCCGCCCTCTGCAACGCCTGCACTGCTTTCAACATAGCTGGTTACTGTGCTTGTGCCAAGGCATGCGCCCGCTACTGTACCAACTGCATCTGCCATTAGGGCTTTGCCTGCATTCGGAAGTTTGCCGTCTTTATCAAGCAAATTGCCTTTTGCTGCAACGCCAACTAAAGTGCCAACTGTGTCGAACAAATCTACAAATAAAAATGCAAAAACAATAATTGCGAATTCTGCCATATTTTGTAACATAAACTCGAAATTAAATTTAAATGCAGTGTCGCCCAAAGCCGCAAAGTTTGGAATGAAATCTGCCGCACTTGTTACTTGTGGAATTAACGAATAAGCGCCGGCATCGGGGTTTACCACATACCAACCTGTAAGTTGTGCAATAATGCCTAAAATCCATGTTATTAAAATTCCCCATAAAATAGAGCCTTTTATTTTATAAAATTCCATAATACCTATTATAATAACGCCTAAAATTGCAAGCGCAACCGGTGCTGAAGTTATATCGCCAAGTGCAACCTTTGTTGCTACGTCTGCCCCTGCTATACCGGCATTTTGCAAGCCGATAAATGTTATAAATAAACCTATGCCTGCTGTAATGCCAAATTTTAAATTTTCGGGTATGCTGTTTACCAATGTTTCGCGGAATTTAAAGAATGAAAGAATAATAAAAATTATACCCTCAATTAAAACGGCGGTTAATGCAATTTGCCATGCGTTTGCATGCTCGCCAAGCTCGCCAAGGCTAATTGTATATGCAAAATATGCATTAAGCCCCATGCCCGATGCCAAAGCAATTGGATAATTTGCCAAAAAACCCATAACAACAGTTGCAATTGCCGCTGCCATGCCTGTTGCTAAGAAAACCCCTTGTGGGTTCATTCCGGCATCGCCAAGCATTGCAGGGTTTACTGCAAGTATGTATGCCATTGCCAAAAATGTGGTAATGCCCGCCCTTATTTCGGTTTTAAAGTCTGTGCCATGCGCTTTGAGTTTAAAAACTTTCTCCATGATATCCTCCCATAATAGCATTAACGGCTTAATATCGTAAGCCGTTAATTTTATATATAAACAACTTTAAAGTTGTTTACAACCCATTTTTTGCGGCGATATTTATTTCACTGAAACAACTTTACGGTGCTTCTTATTTGCCTTTTTAAGCTCATACATACGTGTATCGGCAATGGAAATAATCTCTTTTGTGGTAATTTTTTCGTGCGAATGCCCAAATGCAACGCCATAACTTAATGAAGTTGTGTAATTTTTTTTGTAAAGTTTAGGAATAGCTGAAACCTCATTGTAGCATTTAATCAATTTTCTTGTAATATCATTTTCTTTACTATATAAGCCTGTAACTAATATTTCATCGCCACCGTATCTGCAAATTGTGTGTTCGCTAAAAAAGTTTTGTATAATATTGCATACGGTTACAATGTAAAAATCGCCCTCTTCATGCCCGTAATCATCGTTTACATTTTTTAGCCCGTCTAAATCTAAAAATGCAACAAAAAACACGCTCTTATCCGCAACATATTTATCAATTGTTTTAATTGCATAATCTCTGGTATAAAGGCCTGTTAGAGAGTCTGTAATCGCCTCTTCTTCAATTTTTTCAAGGTGCATTATGTCTTCTTTGTTTTTTTCGGTTATGCGCATATATGTTTCTGTTGAAATTCTAAGTTCTGCTAAACTGTGGGCAAATATAATAAACCCCGCAAATGCAACAATTACAAAAACACCTAAAAATAAAATATGATACGTAAGCATATTGTTGTGTGTATTAATACCCATGCTTAATGAAAACACAAACAAAATGCACAGCAGAATAGAAAACGCCGTAGTTAAAAAGGCAAGGTTTTTATTATCTGCTAAAATGGTATCAAGCGAATTTCTTGATATCATTTTTCTTGAAAAGCTAATAGTTGAAATTGAAACTAAAAAACTACCTATTGCAACAATTGCAGTTAATTGTGTATTTATAACACTATCAAAAATTGTATCATTGTAATATAAAGCAATAAGTGCAAGAAAGGCTAATCGTTTTGCAAATAAATTTACGCCAAATGTTATAGCTATGAAAACTGTTTGAATTAAATTTGTTTTAAAAATAAGTTTCACTTGAATACCTAGCAATGCAATATAAGCAAATATAGCCAGTGGTTCGTGGCTTATAGGCATATGAAAAATATACATATACCATATTAAAAAATACACAATTGTTGATAAAACAAAGTTTTTTACCGGGAATTTATTTGCGTTAAAAATATAAGAAATATAAGAAACCAGCGTAGCATAATACGATATAAAAGATATTACCAAAACCAATAAAAGCAATATGTTCATATTATCCACCCTTTCTTTGCGCATAAAAACGTTCTTTATTTTTGCGCATGTTTTCATCGGCAATTGAAAGAATATAACTGCTACCTTTTTTTTGCATATCTTTGTCTATCATAACAGAACCTATGCTTGCAGAAACTAAAAACTCTTCCGCAAGGTTATGTTTAGATATTGTACGCTCGATGCGTTCTACAATATCTCCGCAATTTGGCTTATTTACAGGGCTTGTAACCACTAAAAATTCATCGCCGCCTAATCTTGCAACAATATCATCTTCGCGCACTGCGTATGTAATTGCCTCGGAAACAATAGTGATAAGTTTATCGCCGGCTTTATGCCCATAAGTGTCGTTTGTGTGTTTCAAGCCGTTTATATCAATAAATAAAACGTAAAACAAATTGCTATGGTATTCCTCTTCACACATTTTATCAAGCACTGCCATAACAAACCTGCGGTTGTATACACCGGTTAAATCGTCACGCTCGGCTTTTCTTATTAAATCTTCTTTTTGTTTTGAAATGCTCTCTTGTTCGCTTAATGCATTATCGGAATACCTTTTGTAAAGGTTTGCATTTATAAGGCCGATGGCATATAAAAAAAACAAATAAAATATTGTTAGAGAGCTTAATGATACTGTAATTGTTAGATATACTTGCTGTATGTATAAATCGGAATTAATTATTAGCATTGCATGTAAAATTTGAAAGGCTACAACAACAGCTGTTGCTAAAAATAATAAGGTTGAATATTTGCCCTGTGTGGAAACTCGTTGAATTGAAGTGTTGTCGATATATTTTTTAACAATTTCTTGCGCTAACATCAAAAACAAACATGAAATTATAACAACTACGTATCCATAAACAGTGCCATCTAGTAAAACATCCGGCGGCGTTTGTGTTGCGTTTGCAAAGATAGCAACCAGCGGCGTAATAAAAGCAGAAATATGCAAAACAAAAATGGAAGTTCCGTAGAAAATTTGTATAAAATTCGCTTTAGATATTAACCTAAATTCTATAATAAGCACAATAAAGAAAATTATCATTAGCAAATAAAAGGGCAAGCTAAGCATTTGATATATAGCAAATAAAGTTGTGTTAATAGTTGCAAGCACCACAAACAAAACCTTGCTTTTAATTGCGTTTACAAGCAAACTACTGGTATATGCAAATATAGAAATTTGATAAGCAAACATTACAACCAGTGAAATTATTGATAGCACAACGTTTGATTTCAAATCCATTTCAATACCCCCATTAAATAAATAGTTTAAGCATATGCTATAAAACACAAAACCTGACTAAAATTATAGCAAATTCACAAGAAAAAGTCAAACACCTGCTAAAATAAAATGTCAAAAAATATGATAACAAAAAAGAAAAAGCCGGCTATATTATAGCCGGCTAGTTAAATAAAAATGATTTAATCTTTACTTGAAGTTCTTTGTTTCATGATGCCGCTCGGTTTAAACCCGGGAGTAATGGCTTGCTCTAGTGTGCGAACCTCTTTTGTCCTTGGGTTTACATAAGTTTTCGGTGCTCTCTCTCGCATTTCAAAACGGCCAAATCCGCTTAACGTAACTTTTTCGCCCGTTGCAAGAGTTTGCATAATGCTGTCTAGCATTGTATCGATAACCGAGTCCACATCAGAAACGGGTAACCTTGTTGATTTTGCTACATGTGTAATCATTTCTGATCTTGTCATGCTACAAGCCCCCTTTCAAAAGTTTTTAATTTATGTTGTTAATGCGTCGTCTTGTCACTTATATTTTAATATATTTACTACAAATTTACAACAAATTAAAAAATTTTTGCCATATTAATCAAAATAGGATGTTTATTATCTTTGCAAATTATGATATTTGTTGCAAAAAACGGCATTTTAAAAATAAAGTTGATGTTACAACATTTTCACGGAAAATAAAAGTTAAAATTTATTAAATAAATAAATTAAAGCAATTTCGTTAATTTTGTAACGATTATTTTGCTTGTTTTCGGGCGAATAATCAACAAAACATACGCTGTCGCAACCATAAAGCATCGCTACACCGCGTTTTATTCCTTTTTTTCTAGGGTGTATTTTTGCTAAAATATCACTTGCTTTAGCAAGTTTTGCATCTTCGACAAAAAGTGCCCTTGGAATTCTTGCGCCGGCGTTTGTTGAAAGACGGTCGCGAATCATGCAATCTCGCAATAAATCTTTATTTATATTGCACATTTTGCTCAGTATATCAAACAAAAATTTTGTATAGGCGTCTAAATCAACGTGATGAGTTTTTATGCTATTTTGCCTTGCAGCCATGCCAATTTCGCAGTAAAACTCAAACGGTGTTTTATTGCTTTGTGCAATGGCGTATTCTGCGGTTAATAAAAAACGCCCACTGTTATATATACGCTCAAGGGCATCTTCGCAGTATTTTAACGTTTGCAAATCGTTTTCACTTAACCATGGGGTGCTTGTTATTTCATAAGGCGGGTTTGCGTTAAAGGTGCAAGGGAAGTTTTCTCTTTCACTGCGCATGGCGCTACCGTGCAAAATTTTCAAAATACCAAGTTGCATAACATTGGCATTTAGCGCGTAACCTGTGTTAAAACTATGCGAAAAACTGTTCAAATTTTCATGGGGTAAGCCCGCAATTAAATCAATATGTATATGCATATTGCCGCTTTTTACAAGCCTTTGTATGTTTTGTTTAAGTTTTTGCACATCTGTTTTTCGCCTTACCGCCAAAAGCGTTTTTTCATTGAACGACTGCATACCTATTTCAAGTTGAACGGCGCCGTTTGGCATTTTTTCTAAAATTTGCATGGTGCTTTCTTTTAAAATATCGCCCGCAATTTCAAAATGAAAGCAAGTGTCTTCATTAATGCTTTTACCGAAATTTTCAAGTATAAAGCTTAAAATTTTATTTGCGTGCTTTTCGCTTGCATTAAAAGTTCTATCTATGAATTTCACAGTTTTAGCCATGCTGTTTGAAAGCGTTATTATATTATTAAAAATTTGCTCTTGTTTGTAAAAACGTAAGTTTACGCTGTTACCCGAAAGACAAAACGCACAATTATAAGGGCAATTTCTGCTGGTTTCTATGTAGGCAATTCTGCCTTTCAGGCTATTTAAATATTCGTTTGTATATGGGTTTGTAAGTTCTTTGCTTTGCAAAATTGTGCATGGTGGGCTTTGAAATTCTATGGTGTTAAGGCCGCTTATTTGCCCTTGTTTTGGCATTTTATTTTGCAAAAGCACGCTTAGTAAAGTGCATACGCTTTCTTCGCCCTCTCCGGCTAAAATATAATTAATACAGCTATGGCTTTGCAAAATTTCTTTTGCATTATAGCTTACTTCAGGGCCGCCCAGGCATATAACAACATCGCCTTTTTTCTGCCTAATTACTTTTGCAAGTTCCAGTGTTTTTTCTATATTCCATATATAACATGAAAAACCGATAAACTGCGGTTTATCGGTTAAAATTTCATCGGCTAAAGCATTAATATTGGTTGTTGCTTGTTTTACTGTGCCTTCAAAAACGCTTGCTTTAAGCGCACTGTTTTGCATTGAATTAACGCAAACACTTAGGTAATACGGCGCAATGCTTGCATGAATGTATTTTGAGTTTAAAGTGCAAAATTTTGCAAAATACAGCATGTGTCCTCCGAATAATTCTGGGTTGAAATTTCATGATAGCGCTTATAAAGTGTAGCGCAAACAAAAAGCTAGCATGTAATTTAAAACAATATTTATTTATCATTATCACGAAAATTTTATGTTTTACTGTGCTTTTCACATGCATTGCTTTTAAGCCTTATCTTTTACGCCCAAGAATTCGAATTAGATATAAGAAAATGTTTATGAAATCTAAATATAATTGCAAGGCGCAAATAATGCTTGATTTTTTCATCATTTCGCTGTTAGTTGAATACGCCTGATAATATGCCTTCATTTTTTGCGTGTCGTATGCTGTTAATGCCATAAATATAATAAGGCCTATTACCGAGGCTATTAAATCAAACGAGGAAAGATTTATAAAGATACCCACTACAAAATATAACATTAAAAATATTAAACCGCCTACTAATATAGGGCGTAGCTTTGTTAAATCGCTTTTAGTTAAAAAACCATATGCCGCAAGGCCGCCAAAGAAAAGTGCTGTTAAAAGAAACACAAAAATTAAAAACACCATATCGAACAAAACGAAAAAAGTTGTTAATGTAAAGCCGTTTAAAACTGCATATAAAAAGAACATAAAAACAGCTGTGGAGCTTTTCATTGAATGCAAGCGTGCGCTTAGCGCCATTACAACAACCAGCTCTGCTATTAAAAGCATATATGGCGCAAATGATACCGAAAAAAGCGATACCCAAAGGCCGCTTGCAAAGAAAATTAAAGAAGTTGCAAATGTTGCAATAAGCCCTGCGAACATCCATAAAAAGGTTTTTGTTGCGTAAGAAGCAAGCGTTTGGCCGCCACTACCTTGAACTGAGTAATTTAAACCATTATAGCCGCCACCGGGAACATTATTGGAACTTTCGTTAAAGTAAGCTTTGTCATCTTCTCCAAACATTTGGCTATTATAGCCTTGGTTTTTATCGTTTTTAAACATAAATAATCTCCGTTTACTATTAAATATACTATTTTTAAACTATATATCGTTATTTTTGATGAACATGTTATAAAAAAAACAATGTTGCATACATAGTTTAACACAAGATATTGAAACATTCAAGGCAAGTATATGTATAATTTGTAACAATTATGGTAAAAACTTATGTTTTTTGCAAATTTATTGACATAACGTCAAATTTACAATACATATTAACCAATAAAGATTGGTGCTTTTGCATATAGAATATAATATTAAAACAATGTACAATGTATATAAAGAGCCGAATATGTACCGTACATCGCACTGAATAGAGATGGGGTAGAGAAAATGAGTGCAAAGAGTTACAAAAAGGTACGCGAATTTTTATTCTGGCTGGACATTGATGAAAATTGCCTTGCACCTGCCCAAAGCAGAATAGTTTACGATGGCGTTGTGCAATTATTGCATAGCGTGCAGCGCGTTGCTGATGTTGTGGTTTGTAGCAAGGAGGGCGTTGTGGCATTAAAAATGCATTGGCAACAATGGCATTTGCCCAGCCCCGATTGTTTTTTGGGTGCAAAACTTTCAAGCGAAAGCGCACTTTTAAAAACTGTTTTAACTTGTGGGTATCAACCGCGGCAAGTTTTGGTTGTGGGTTCAACACAAGATGTTATGATAGCAGCTCAACAAAGCGGCGTTTTGTGTTATCCGATTTTACAAGGTAGGCAAGCATCCTCTTGGGAGAGGCTTTTGGAAGAAGGCCTTGAAAAATGGTTGCATCGTTCATTTTCTGAAACTTACCAGCAAGAGTTATTTGCAGCGCAATCCAGCATGTTACACAAAGGCAACCCTTCAACAATTTACATGCACGGCGGCAATAATAATTTTACATAAATATTTATTATCAGATATATTTTTTTAAAATTTTAATGTTTACGTTGGGCTAAAGCCCTAAAAAAAGCGGCAAGTTTAGCTTGCTGCTTTTTTATATAAAAGTACATATTATCAGTTGCATTTTTACGGCTTTTCTAAGTTATTTTAACTTGTTGCTTATGTATTGGTTGCTTTTATTTTATGCGGTTAATTTAAATTATTTTATTTGTATTGTACAACACAAGAAAAGGAGGCAATGTATGTGGATTAACAATAGCGTATTTTACCAAATTTATCCCATAGGTTTTTGTGGGGTATCACGCACCAATAACGGTGAAACATCAAACAAAATTTTAAAAATAGGCAAATGGGCAGAGCACTTGAAAAAACTGGGAACAAATTGCGTTTTGCTAAACCCTATTTTTGAAAGCGACAACCACGGCTACGACACACGCGATTTTACAATAATTGATAAACGCCTTGGCACTAACGATGATTTTGCCGCAGTTTGTAAAACGCTTAAACAGCACGACATTAAAATTGTTTTAGACGGCGTTTTCAACCATGTTGGCAGGGGTTTTTGGGCATTTGAAGACGTTTTGAAAAACAAGCAAAACTCGCCATATGTACATTGGTTTTTTATTAATTTTGATGGCAATAACAATTATAACGACGGCTTTTGGTATGAGGGCTGGGAAGGACATTTTGAGCTTGTTAAGCTTAATTTAAAAAACCCACAAGTAACCGAATATTTATTCAAATGTATAAAAGATTGGATAATAAATTTTGATATAGACGGCTTACGCCTTGATGTTGCGTATAGCTTAGATTTTGATTTTATGCGAGATTTGCGCCGAATTTGCACCGAAATCAAAAGCGATTTTGCACTTATAGGCGAGGTTCTTTTTGGCGATTACAATTTAATTGTAAACGAACAAATGTTGCACTCTTGTACAAATTACGAGTGTTATAAAGGGCTTTTTTCCAGCATGAACGATGAAAATATGTTTGAAATTGCACACAGTTTGCACCGCCAATTCAGCGATGAAAACTGGGCAATCTACAAAGGCAAACATTTGATGAGTTTTGTTGATAATCACGATGTATCGCGTATTTATAGCATGTTAAAAAATAAAAATCACTTAAGTTTAACATATGCAATGCTGATGGGTATGCCGGGCATACCGTGTATTTATTACGGCAGTGAATGGGCGCAAGAGGGCGATAAAGCGCAAGGCGATGATGCGCTTCGCCCATGCTATGATGAGCCACAGCCAAACGAGCTAACAAGCGAAATTGCAAAGTTAATTGAAATTAGAAAAAACACTAAAGCGCTGACAGACGGCGGCTATAAAAACATTGTAATTAATAATAAACAATTGGTTTTTATGCGCGAGTTCGATGGTGAAAAAGTGCTAATAGCCATAAATATAAGCGCCGAAGAAATAACATTGCACGGCGATTTAAACGGAAATTATAGCAATATTTTAACGGGAGAAAACATTACGCTTAATGGCAGTTTAAACATGAAACCATATAGTTATTTGTATCTAAAATAAATAATCTGTATAAATATTGTCACCCTTAGCTATTCTTTTTATTTTTTGCCACACCTTTAGGTGTGGCTGTTTTTTTAGCCCTGGTTGTTTTATTATTTGCAAACGATGTTTTTTGCGTTGTTTTTTGCGTTTTATTGCTGCTTTCTTTATTTATTAAATCAATTTCATTATAAAGATATTTTAAAGCGTCGCTAATTGTGCCAATGCTGTCTATCAAACCCTCTTCCACTGCGGTTTTGCCGTCTAAAACGCTGCCCATATCCATAACAAGCTCGCCTGTGCGCACCATAAGCTCGTTAAAACGTTTTACGCTTATGCCCGAATGCCCCGACACAAAACCGGCTATTCGCTGCTGCATTTGTTCAAAATAGCGCATTGTTTGCGGCACGCCCAACATAACACCCGAATGGCGCACAGGGTGTATTGTCATAGTGGCGGTAGGCACAATAAAGCTGTGTTTGCCTGAAACCGCAAGCGGTATGCCTATCGAATGGCCGCCGCCTAAAACAAGCGTTGCCGTTGGTTTTGAAAGGCCGCTTATAAGCTCTGCTATGGCAAGGCCTGCCTCTACATCACCGCCTACGGTGTTTAAAATTACAAGTAGCGCCTCAATTGTGGGGTCTTCTTCTATGGCAACAAGTTGTGGAATAACATGTTCATATTTTGTTGTTTTTTGTGTTTGTGGCGCAACAGAATGCCCCTCTATTTGCCCAACAACGGTTAAGCAATGTATCGCATGTTCCCCTCTTGTTCGCAAGATACTTGCCGTTTCCAGCATATAATCTTGTTGTATTTCATCTTCTTGTTGCATAAGCGTTGGGCTTTCTTCATTTTGCATCGCTTTATTTTTATATGGCATAATACCCTCCTATTTAACGGTTTATATGTATAATTTAACCGAATTAAACGATTTTATGCCAATAATTTACCATGTCTGTTTGCTGTTTTATTAAATATGCATGCAAAATTACTGCGTCTATTAGCACTTACTCGCATAAAAAACGGCCGCATTTAGCTGGCTATTCATAAAGCCATTAGGTAGGATTTGTAGGTGTGTATACGCCTACTCTGCTCGCTGAAATTAATTTGAAATATTATTTTCTCTGTGTTATACTTTACGGAAGATTATTTATATTATGTGAAGCATGAACATAATATAAATTGGCATGTGCAAGCCGCGCCAAATTGGATAAAAAATATAAATAACCGAAACGGAGTAAAGGTTATTTATATAATGATTGGAGAGTTGATGTATGATTGGAAAAGAAGTAACGGTCACTATTGATAGACCTTTGAATTCAGTTCATCCTAAGTACAAAGATATGATTTATCCAATAAATTATGGTTATATAGAAAATATTTTTGCACCAGATGGAGATGAACAAGATGCCTATATATTAG
>CAYJGM010000016.1:0-31997 GCA_964369495.1 uncultured Bacteroides sp.
ATGTAGTTTAAATATTTAAGTGCTTTATAACCATACATTGCAGTTAAAAGCATTAGAGCGCCCCACACTGTGCTTGATAGCCACACAGGTATATTTATTCCTGTCATGCCCAATATCATAGCCGAAAAAGATGCACCGCAAACAGCTGATTGTATACCGAACCAGCCAACACATGCAACAGCCAAAAGCAAGCTAATAATATACTGTGCGCCCTTTGTGCCAAGCGGCCCTGACGCCATTGAAACCGTGGGTAAACCTGTGTCACAGCTTTGCATACCCATAAAACACATATAGGCACAAACAATGCCGTAGCCAACAACTATACATACTGCAACCATGCCAAAATTAAAGCCCGAGCCCAAAAACGAACCTACCATTAGGCATGGCACGCATATCATGCTGCCAACCCAAATCATAGTTAAACTTAGCCAGCTTTGGCGCTGTTCGGGTTTAATCTCAAACCCCGAGCTTTGGTTTGTTGCTTTTTCTTTATTTTGCATAAAAATCTCCATTCTGTGCATAGCACAAATAATTTTTTAAATCTCCGTACATAACAGAAATTTTTTGGGTATTCCTCAATATAAAGTTTAGTGTAATTTTTTACGCTAATACTTCTATTTGCCGTTTCTCTCGGCTTTGTTTTCCACCTTTTTTATGCGAAATTTATATATGTACAAAAGGTTTATACCATATTATTATAATTACTTTAGTATAAAATTTAATTATTAGCAAAGCTAAAAAAAACTTGTTGTTTTTGTCTTTTTGGACAAAAATATTAAGGTTAAATATTGTATACAACTAAAATTTATGTTATTATTATATCGTTGATTAGCGTTTTAAATCAAAATACATGATAATTTCACACAAAAAATAAAATGTAATTTTGTACAATAAGACAATAGTTTAAGGATGATTTAAAAATGAGTATAACTGTTAATGACATATTAAAGCTTCCAAGTTTAAGCAGTGCACAAGTTGTTGCGGGAAGTGGCGGCTTAAAAAAGACCGTTACAAGCATAACGGTGCTAGAGTATGCTAACACAGAAAAATTGCAAGAGGACTTATTTGAAAGCAAAGATTTTTTAGGCAGTGAACTTGTAATTACTGCCTTTGCAAATATAAGAGAAGATGTGAAGGCGCAGTGCACAAATATTAAACGGCTTGCCGGCGTTGGCGAGGTTGGCATGGTTTTATACTATGTTGGCGTTATAATGCCCAAAATTGATGAAAGGCTTCTTTCGCTTGCAAACAAGCTTGATTTTGTTCTTATATGTATGCCAAAAAACAAGCTGAATTTGCGATATAGCGAAGTTATTGTTGAAGTAATGGAGGCAATAATTGAAGATAGGGCACAAAACAAATATTTTGTTAGCGAAATACTTGACAACGTTGCAAAGCTAACACGTTTACAGCAAAATGTAGAAACCGTTTTAAAAATGACAAGCGACAGGTTAAAAGCAAGCATTATTTTAACAGATGAAAATTTCAAAACGCTCAACATGGTTTGCTGGCCCAGAAGCGACACGGCCAATATTGAAAAATTATATTCAAAGTTTAAACATGAGCATTTCACAAGCAATTGCATAAAAATAACTTTACAAAATAAAGAGCTATGGGTTAGCCGTACAACAATCGAGCACATTGACGGGCAACACCTGAATGTGTTTATAGCGAAAGAAGCTGCAGCTATCAGCGATGATTATATGAGACAAACCGCTGAACTTATAAAAATATCGCTAAATTTGTGGAGCCAAAAGCACGCAAAAATTGTGCTTTCAGAGCTTGTTCGCGCCATTTTAAGCAACGAGCCCATGAATATGCGCCGCCTAGCTAACTTTTTCAATATAGATATAGCATCGATAAACACAATGTGGGTAATTAAACCGCCCGTGCATAGTACCGCAAAGGTTCTGAGTATAGCAAAGGACCTTTTGCGCCACTCTTGCAGCACACTTGTTGCAGACGTTTATAAAGATTACGTTGTAATATTTATAGACAACAAAACAATACAGCACCAAAACCTTTCACTGGCGCAAGAGCTTTATGATGTTTTAACAGAGCAATTCATGCTGCAAAACTTTGTTATTTGTACAGCGCTTTCCTCTGCAAAGGAAGTTCGCCGAGCATTTTTAGACATAGAAAGTTGCACTGGGGCCGCTAAAAACATTTTCAAAACAAAAAATATATTAACCTACAGTGAAATTTTATTCGCAAAGCAGTGCAAAATGCTTATAGAAAGTGGTGATGAAAATGTAAATAACGCGCTTTCAACATTAAACTTTTTAAACAGCAACGACAAAGCATTTAATTTTAACCCTATTGAAACGCTCCAAATATTTTTAATTGACGCAGACAGTAGCGTTGCACTTACAAGTGAAATTATGTTTGTGCATAAAAACACAATAAAATACCGCATTGCCCAAATAAATGAACGCCTTTGTTTCAATGTAACAAAAATGCCCGAGGCAACGCAACTTTACACTTCGTGTGCAATTAAAAGGCTTTTGAATTAAGTTTAACAAATATTATTATATAAAAACCATGAAGATATGATGTTTTTTTGATGCACTAAAAAAATATTACTATAACAATATTTTTATTGTTTATATTTGCTTTGATTATATAACTATCGCAAGAGGTTTTTACGGATATAATTAAACATATTATGATTACTTTACACAATATATAAATAAGATAGTTTTGAAATTAATTTTAAAAATTAAATATTTTAACATAAACAAGGTGGTGACAATGCATATACGCATTGTCACCACCTTGTTATATGGCAAATTCTAAATTTATAATTGTTGCATTTGCAATTAAGATTTTGCTAAAAAACGAATAAAACTCCGCCGCTGCCTATTACGCAATTTTGCAGTAATTGAAAAAATATTACTGTGTGGTCATAATATCAATTTTATTCTCTTTGCAAAATTGTGCAAGTTCTTGTTCTACCGGTTCGTTCGTTATAAGCACATCTATTGCCTCTAGCTTACAGTAGGTTATAAGCCCAGTAAAATTATATTTGTTTGCATCGGCCAATAAATATACTTTTTCACTATTGGCAATAGCGGTTTCTTTAATTCCGCTTTCAAGCGGAGTTGAATTAGTTACACCGCGTTTTATTGAAAAACCGGTTGTTGAAACAAAGCATTTTGATATATTAAACTTCGATAAAAATTCAGCTGCCTGTGAGCCGACGATTGAAAGTGTGTCGCGATAAAGTTCTCCCGGCAAAGTAAATGTTTTCACGTTTGAAAGCGGTACAACTTTTACTAAAAGCTCTATATTATTTGTTATAATTGTAACGTTTTTATCGCCTATAAAATCCACAATAGGCGTAGTAGTTGTACCGCTGTCAACAAAAATCACATCGCCGTTTTCAATTTCTTCACTTGCAAGTTTAGCAATCTCGATTTTTTTATCGCTATTCATACTTGCCCTTTGCGAATAGCTGCTAAGCGTATTTTCGGCTTGGTTTGGAATGGTAACGCCACCGTAAGTTTTTTTAATATTTGTATTGCTAACAATAATATCTATATCTCTTCTAATAGTGTTTTTGCTAACAGAAAATTTCTCCATAAGTTCATCTAAACTTACGCTTTTCTTTTCATATATATAGTTTTCCATTTCAGAAATTCTTTTTGTTCTCATCTCTTACACCATCAATTCATATTATTGTTCTTAATTTAACTTTAAATTGTGCCGTCCCATGTGGAAACATTTGTGTTTTTACCCTCTTCTTCATCAAACCAGTGAGAAGTTACCACTTTGCTCTCTGTGAAGAAGTTAAATCCGTCTTTGCCAAGGCAATGCAAATCACCAAAGAAGCTATCTTTATGCCCTGCAAACGGGAACATACCTACCGGCACCGGAATGCCTACATTAACGCCAACCATTCCGCCGTGTGTAAGCTTTGTAAATTGCCTTGCATAGTAGCCGTTTTGTGTGAAAATAACGCTTCCGTTTGCAAAAGGGTTATTATTCATTATCTCTATACCCTCTTCGAATGTTTTCACACGTTTAACGCAAAGCACCGGCCCAAAAATTTCATCGTTGCCAACAGACATTTCGCTTGTTACATTGTCGAAAATTGTTGGGCCAACATAAAAGCCATTTTCATAATTATCCACTATTTTATTTCTGCCGTCAAGTACCAATGTTGCACCCTCTTGTACCCCTTTGTCTATCCAAGATACTATGCTTTGGCGATGCTTTTCGTTTACAACAGGGCCCATGCCGCTTGTTTTGTCGTATGCGGGGCCTACTTTTAGATTTTGTGCAAGTGTTTTTAGTTCTGCTACAAGTTCGTTTGCTATATCCTCTTGCACTACCACTGTAGGCAAAGCCATGCAACGCTCGCCCGCGCAGCCAAATGCCGCATTTATTATACCGGCTGCTGTTCTTTTAATAGGTGTATCTTTAAGCACAAGCGCATGGTTTTTAGCTTCGCACAAAGCTTGAACCCTTTTTCCGTGTGCTGCGGCTGTTGAATATATGTGCTTGCCTACTTTTGTAGAGCCCACAAAAGTTATACCTTTTACATCTTCATGTTTTAAAAATATTTCGGCTTCATTACGGCTACAAGTAACAATATTTAATACACCGTCGGGTAGCCCTGCCTCTTTGTAAATTTCCGCTATGCGCAGGCTGCTTTGCGGTGTAAAGCTTGCGGCTTTAAGCACAATTGTGTTTCCGCACGCAATGCACATAGGTGTCATCCAACCCATAGGTATCATTGCCGGGAAATTAAACGGAACAATTCCTGCAAAAACGCCTAAAGATTCGCGATATAAAACGGTGTCATATCCTACGGAAGCATCCATCATGCTTTCGCCTTTTAAATTGTTTGTGGCTGTAATTGCTTGCTCTGTTCCTTCAATTGCCTTTAAAACATCGCCTTGTGCTTCACTCCACACTTTGCCGTGTTCAAACGCAACCAAATGTGTTAACTCGTCTAAATTTTTCAAAAGCAAATCTCTTACATTGTAAAGCACTTTTACCCTTTTCATAACGGGTGTTGCCGCCCATGAGGGATATGCATTTTTTGCACTTGCAATTGCCGCCATAACCTCATCGCTTGTACAGCAAGGCACTTTTGCAATTACCTCGCCTGTGCTTGGGTTAAATGCATCTAAATATTCACTTGTGATTGATTTTACCATTTTGCCATCTATAAAATATGATAACTCTTTAATATTGCTCATTTTACTCTCCTAAATATATATTATTTTATTTCACTTATTAAAACAGGGCGTTTTTCCTGCGCTGATTTTTTAGCCGCAAGCCCAATTAAAACTGCCTGCAAACCATCTTCCTGATCAACAGGTACAATTGTGTCGTTTACAATCGCATCCACAAACTCAGTTACTTCTGTTGAAAAAGCCTGCATATAGCGCTCTAAGAAAAAGTAAAGTGGTTTTTCGCCAACTACTCCGTCTTTTGTGGCAATTTTTACATTAGAATTGCAATTGTTTTCGCTTTGCGCCATGCCTTTACTGCCAAAAACTTCTGCGCGTTGGTCGTATCCGTATACGGCTTTTCTGCTGTTATCAATTACAGCAAGCGCTCCATTTGCAAGTTTCATAGTTATTATGGCGGTATCAACATCTCCGGCTTTGCCAATGGCTTCATCTACAAGTACGGCAGATTGCACATAAACCTCTACAACTTCAGAGCATGAAAGATATCTTACCATATCAAAATCGTGTATGCTCATATCCAAAAATATACCGCCTGAAACAGCCGCATATTCCGCACTTGGCGGCTCAGGGTCACGCGATGTAACTTTCACAATGTGTACATCGCCAACATCACCATTTTTTACAGCCATATGCAAAGCTTTAAAATTATTGTCAAAGCGGCGGTTAAAACCAACTTGATATTTTAGCTTTTTGCCCTTCAATGCCTCTTGCACCTGTGCAATTTTGCTTATATCGTAATCTATCGGTTTTTCACAAAACACGTGTTTGTTTGCGTTTATTGCCTCTATTGATATTGGTGAATGTGTATCGGTAGACGAGCATATTAAAACCGCATCTATTTCATCGTCTTGCAAAATTTTGTGGTAATCTTCATATACCTCGTTTATGTTTTGTGTTTTTGCCCATGCTTTTGTTTCCTCTGTAATAAAAGGGTCTGCTATGCTTTTTACTTTTGCATTTTTAACAAAATTGCATATACTTTGTGCGTGAACTTTTCCAATTCTACCCGCACCAATAATTCCTATATTAATCATTTTAAAACCTCCAATATTATAAGCCTGTTTTTTCGGCTATATATTTTCTTGCCATTACAGCATATTCAAACGGGTTTGCTTTTGCAGGGTCTTGCTCGGCTTCAACTACCATCCAGCCCTCGTAATTTGTTTTTGCTATTTCTTCAAATATCGGCATAAAATCAATGCTACCGTCACCGGGCACAGTAAATGTGCCTTTGCGCACGCCTTGTAAAAAGCTTTCTTTTGCATTTTTAACTTCGCTAACAAGTTCGGGGCGTACATCTTTAAGGTGAATGTGCTTAATTCGGCCGCTGTATTTTTTGTATATGGTTAAAGGGTCAACTCCGCAATATGTTAAATGCCCTGTATCAAACAGTAAATTCACTAATTTTTCATCGGTATTTTGCATCATGCGGTCGATTTCCTGTTCTGTTTGAACAACTGTACCCATATGATGATGGAATGTTAATGCCATGCCTTTTTCATTTGCAATTGCGCCAAGTTTATTTAAACCCTCGCAAAACATCGCCCACTCGTTATCATTCATAGTATATTTATCATCAAAAATTGATTTATCGGTGCCTTGTATGCTGTAACTTTGTTCGGACACACCAATAACTTTTGCGCCCATAAATTTTAAAAAATCCAGTTCTTTTTCAAAAGCTGTTGCGGTTTGCTCAAATGGTTTTGATATTAAAAAAGTTGAAAACCATCTGTTGCAAATTGTAAGGCCCCTTAAATCAAGGGCTTTTTTTAATATGTCTTTGTCGCTTGGGTATTTGTTGCCTATCTCGCACCCTTTAAAGCCCGCCAATGCCATTTCGCTTACGCATTGTTCAAATGTATTTTGTGCGCCTAAATCCGGCATATCATCATTCGTCCAGCCAATTGGTGCTATGGCAAGTTTTATTTTATTTTCGTTAAGCATTTATATTAAATCCTCCAATTAATATTTTCTTGTTATTTTTAACATTTCGTCTTTTTTCTTACACACATTTAAAACTTCATCTCTTTTTGAGCTTGACGCTATACCCACATGCCACCACGCACCGTATCCGTCTGTCATTGTTTTTGGCAGTACTTTTATATCAATTAAAGTAGATATACTTTGTTTTTTTGCGTCTTCAATTGCAAATAAAAGTTCTTGCATGTTTTTTGCGGTATATGTTTTTACACCATATCCTGCGGCAGATTTTGCATAATCAATATGCATCAAATCGCCCGTATGTTCACCTTTTTCATCGGCATATCTGAATTCTGTCATAAAATTGCCTATGCCGCTGCCCATTTGCAAGTTATTAATACAGCCAAAACCTGCGTTATCAAACAAAAGCACATTTATTTTTTTGTTTTCTTGTAAAGAAGTAACCAGCTCCGAGTGAAGCATTAAATAGCTGCCATCGCCAAGCATAGAGTAAACCTCTTTTGTTGGCTCTGCTAGTTTTGCGCCCAGTGCCGAACTTATTTCATAGCCCATGCAAGAATAGCCGTATTCCATGTGATAGCTGTCAGTGGCATCTGTTTCCCACATTCTTTGTAAATCTCCGGGCAAGCTTCCTGATGCACCCGTTATAATGCTATCGTGTGCTATGTGCTCTCTAATTGCGCAGATAGCCTCTGTTTGTGTTAGCGCACAGCCTGTCAACTTTGCAAATTCGTCAATGCTTTTTTCCTCTCTTGCATTTACAAGCGGTTTAAAGTTTTCATCGTATTTATAATGTGCAAGCCTTTTCATTTCTTCTTGCCAGTTTTGCTTTGCGTTTTCAATTTCATTTGAGTATGCGGCTTTATAGTTTAATGTTTCAAGCGCTTTTTCCAATTGCAACAACACTGTTTTTGCATCGCCCACACACGCAAGCGCATCGGCTTTTAAAGCATGAAATTTACTTGCATTTATTGTAGCAATTTTCACATTTTCATTTGAAAAAAAGCTTTTTGATGATGTTGTAAAATCGCTTAACCTTGTGCCTATTGCCAAAATAAAATCAGCATTCTTTATAATATCGTTTGCCGCCGAATTTC
This sequence comes from uncultured Bacteroides sp., assembly GCA_964369495.1. Taxonomy (GTDB): domain Bacteria; phylum Bacillota; class Clostridia; order Oscillospirales; family Ruminococcaceae; genus Ruthenibacterium. Next base: position 8,243 of record CAYJGM010000016.1, read on the forward strand.
CCGTTACACCAACACCGCCCAAATTATATTCGTGCGATGATTTACAAGCAGATTTCCCCGCTTGTGTTTCTGCCATAGGTATATTAAATTTCTCACAAAAACGAGAAAGTGTTTTGCCGGCTTTTGAATATCTAACGCCACCGCCACAAATTACAATTGGTTTTTTTCGTTGCGATAGTACATTTGCAAGAGCTTGTATGTTTTCATCTTCGCAAGGAGTTCTGCTAATTTTATGTACACGTTTTTCAAAAAAGTAATGCGGATATTCATAACTTTCGCCTTGTACATCTTGCGGCAGTGCAATACAAACCGCGCCTGTTTCGGCAATATCGGTTAAAACACGCATAGCATTAATAAGCGCTGTCATAATTTGCTGGGGCCTTGTTATTCTATCCCAATATTTTGTAACGGGTTTAAATGCGTCGTTTGTTGTTATAGTTAAATTGTGGCTTTGCTCTATTTGTTGCAAAACGGGGTCTGGCTGGCGTGTGGCAAAAGAATCGCCACAAAACAGCAATAGCGGTATATTATTTACAGTTGCACAAGCAGCCGCCGTAACCATATTTGCAGAACCCGGCCCAATTGAGGACGCACACGGAATAATTTTTGTGCGGTTACTTTGCTTTGCAATCGCCATTGCAACATGCGCCATGCCCTGTTCATTTTTACCTTGATAAACTTTTATTTCGCCTCGTTTTTCTTCAAGTGCTTCGCCTAGGCCCACAACAATTCCGTGCCCAAAAATTGTGAAATAACCGTCTACAAATTTATTTTCAACGCCGTCTAAACTAATATATTGGTTTTCTAAAAATTTAACTATTGCTTGGCCTGTTGTCATTTTTATATTAGCCATTTTTATCACCTTACCCTTTTGCTATCATTTCGCCATAAGTTTCTTTGCTATCGCTTATAAATTTTTTCAGTTCTGTAAGCGTTGGCATATCCGGGCTACAACCGTGGCTTGCCACTAGCATAGATGCCGATGCACTTCCAAGCTCTAAGCTGTCTTGCACGCTAATGCCCTCTAAAATGCCAAACAAGAAAGCCGAAGCATATCCGTCGCCGCCGCCGAAAGATTTAAGCGCTTTAATGGGGAACGGCTTAATTTTAAAGCTTTCGCCACTGTTTATATAAGCGGTAGAGCCAATTTTTCCATGTTTAATAACAACTATTTTTGCACCTAAGCTCGTCCAATATTCGGCTGTTTGCGCATCGTTCATATTTGGTTTAATTAGGTTTTCTGTTAAATCGTATTCTTCTCTTGAACCTAAAATGATATCGGCTTGCTTTGCAACTATTGAATAATAAATATGTAATTCATCTTTATTTTTCCAGTTGTAATCTCTGTAATCTATATCAAAAATAACAGGCGTATTAGTTCTTTTTGCAAGCATAACCGCTTTTAAAGCGGCTTCCCTTGAAGGGCTTTGACAAAGCGCTGTGCCTGAAATTAAAACACATTTTGCAGTTTTAATGTAATCCTCATCAATATCATCGGGGCAAAGCATTAAATCTGCCGCCATATTGCGATACATTAAAATACTGCTTTCATTTTCAGTTAAAATTTCGGTAAATGTAAGCCCAAGTTTTTCTCCGCCTGTACAACGCTTAACATGTGATGTATCAATTCCCTCATTTTTAAAATAATCAATTACAAAATCGCCAAATCTATCATCGGAAACCCTTGCGAAAAAACCGCATTTTTTATTTAATCGTGAAAGCCCCACTGCTATATTTGCAGGTGAGCCACCAACATATTTTTTAAAAGTAGAACTTTGTGCCAGCGTTTGGAAGTAATCTACAGGGTTAAAATCAATTGCTATTCTGCCCAGTAAAATCATATCAAGCGGGCGGCTTGCATCAAAATTAATTACGCTCATCTTAAATCTCCTTATTAAAAATGTTTATATGTTTTACAACATTATTGTAAATTCCCTGCACCATACTATCACTTAAATCGAAATAATTGTGCTGTTTTTGGCTTTGTAAATATTCTCCGGCACCGCTTACAACTGCCATAAAGTTTGCTGTTGCTATATTTATTTTGCTCATTCCAAGTTTTGCGCATTGCATATAATCTTGTGCGCTTATGCCGGAGCCACCATGTAAAACAAGTGGGATATCTAAATTACTGTGCAATTTAGTAAGTAAATCAAAATCAAGCTTCGGAGCACTTTTATATACTCCGTGTGCATTTCCTATGGCAACAGCTAAGGCATCTACATTTGTAGAATTTAAAAACGTAACGGCATCTTCAAGTTTTGTGCCAACACATTTGTGCCCTTTTTCTTCACTTTCACTTCCACCTACTTTGCCAATTTCCGCTTCAATGTATGCGCCGTATTTTTGGGCAAGTTTTGTAAATTCATTCGTGGTTTTAATGTTCTGCTCTAGCGAAAGCGTTGAGCCGTCGAACATAACAGAGGTAAACCCGTAATCAAGTGCTTGTTTTGCACATTCAATTGAACTTGCATGATCTAACTGCACGGCAATATCAACTTTAGCCCTTTTTGCGGCCTCAACCATAATAGGGGCAATTGTTGGAAGCGGCGAATATTTAAGCCTTCCCTGTGCAATTTGTAAAATTATGGGCGTGTTTTTATCTTCGGCGGCTTTAACCGCGCCCATTATCATTTCCATATTGCTAACATTAAACGCGCCTATTGCTTTTTCTGTATTATGTACCGAACAAAGCAAGTTTTTTATATTTGATAAAGGCATTATTTGCTCTCCTTAATCTTCAAATTTTACATTGTATAACCATGTGTATTCTTCGTCATCGATGCGCTCGTTCCATGGGTTGTTATCTAAATGTCTTATCATCCAACATGTATACATTAAATATCCGGGTGCAACTGCCTGTGGGTGTGTTAAGCCGCCTGTTATTGCGCTAAAGCTGCCGTGTTTAATTTTATACACATCATCGCCAACAAAGCTTGCACCAAAGCCCTCGGGCCTATCAAATTCAAAGTAGTAAACCTCGGGCTGTGGGTGGCTGTGTGGGATGTAAGACGACCAATTTCCTCTATCGTTTATTACTTCGCCAATAACCATGTTGGAGTATGGTGCGCTTTCATAATCAAATATAGTATTAACACGCCTTTTTGCCATGTTGCCAAACAAATTTTTGCCCGAATATATCCAAGGTGCATCTTTGGGCATGTATATCTTTGCGTCGAACTCGTTATCATTATGGGTAGATTGAATAAGTATTTGTGATTTTTTTAGCGCTTTTATTGTAAGTTTTGTATTTTTGCAAACATGCACACAATAGGGCCCTTGTGAGAAAACATCTTCCCTTGTTGCATTGTGCATTTTATCATTAAAGGTAAAATCAACATTACCATTTTGTAAAAGTACCGCGGTTTCTTCCTCGTTTTTGCAAATAACTATTTCTTCGCCCTCGCTTAGCTTTTTCAGCTTAATATCCATTAGCATATCGCTGTATTCGCCTTTGTATGTTGTTAATATTTTTTCATCATCTTGGTTATATTGTGGGTATCCAAATTGTTTTTGCATTTTTTCATGCCTCCAATTTTATATTTCTTCAACAAATTTTACACCGTCTATGTCGCTGATAAACTCTATGATATGCGTGTGTACACATCGCTTTTCCGATTTAATCGTAGCCAAAATTGAAACAGTGCTAATTCTTGAGTTTTTAACTTTGTTAATCTCCATGTCAATTATTCGCATGTTCAACTCTCGTATCTGTTTAATAAACTTGCTAACATCATTAATTTTTCCGAATTCTACATATAGTTCTATTAATTTCGAGCGCGAAATAATATAACTATCTAGTTTATGCAAAACAGTAGATACAATTACAATTGATATACAAATTATTAACGAAGCTGTGTAAAAACCAATTCCTATTGCAAGCCCCATACAAGCACATGCCCAAAGGCCGGCAGCTGTTGTTAGCCCTTTTACTTGCCGCCTACCTGTTACAATAATTGTGCCTGCGCCAAGAAAACCAATGCCGCTAATTACTTGTGCGCCTAGCCTTGCAGGGTCAGCGGTGTCGTAGTAAACAACCAGAAATTGGTTTATCATCATTGCAAGCGTTGCACCAAGGCACACCAAAATATGCGTTCTAAAGCCGGCCGGCCTACCCTTTGTGCCACGCTCGGCACCAATAAGGCCCCCGCAAAATATAGCAAGGAATGTGCGAAGCAATATTGATTCTATATTCAAATCTAATAAAAAAGGGAACAATGTTTCAATTATCATATCTTCCTCCAATTTTTCACTGATATCCATCAAAAATACACATGCTTATCACAACGGAAAACATCACCTAAAAATACTCAAAATATACGCACAATATATTCAAATTTGAGTGTGTTGTGAATATATTATATCAATTAATGGTAATTTGTCAATACAATTTAATAAATATTATGAAAAATAATTATTGTATGAAACTATTAAAGTTACACATAATTTAAAAGAAATAGGTTATTTTTTTATTGACTAATTACAAGCAATATGCTAATATATTGATAACGTTATCATATTTTTTTCGTAAATACGTTAATTTATGGAATTTACTAACAAAACATCATCAGTTTGGAGGCATATAATTGAAATACTATTCAACTGAACTTCATTGCCACACATTACACAGCGACGGAGAACTAACCGCAAGCGAATTGATAGAGGAGTTAAAGGCTATTGGAGTAAAAATAGCCGCCATAACCGACCATAACACAAGCAGTGCTTTTTTAGATAAAAGCGTACAAGATGAAAAAGATTTGCTTTTGTTTAATGGAATAGAATGGTCTACTTATTTCGGGCACATTTTGGTTATAGATAGCGATAAATTTGTGGATTGGCGATATGCCCATAAAGATAATATAGATATATTTTTAAAAAAACTAAAAGAAGCCGACGCAATTGTAGGCCTTGCCCACCCATACTTGTTTGGAAGCCCTTTATACCCCGGTTGCTTTATGCACTTTAATGTAAAGGATTACTCGAATGTTCACTATATTGAAGTTTGGTCTAGTGATTTTCCAATGAACAGTAGCAAGAATATAAAAGCCTATAAGCTATGGCACGAAAAACTTGCAATGGGCTATAAAATAAGCGCTTTTTCAGGCAGAGATATACATAAAGTGCAACCGAAAACAAGAAATTACGCAAGCAACTATGTTGGAGTTAGCGGAGAACTCACTAAAGAAAACGTTAAAAGCGCAATAAAAAACGGTAGAGTTTATGTAAGTGTTGCTCCTGAAATTTCTTATGTTATTACACAAAACAAAATGAATTATGATTTTGGAGATGAACTTGCAGAAGGTGAAATTTGCGCTGAATTTACGTTAGATTATACCGCCAATGAAGAAATAAACAATATGTTTTGCATACATTGCAACACTATTAAAGTTGTTAATAATAATGTACACATACTTTCTTCAAGTGAAAGTACGCTGAATTTTCACGCAAAAAAGGGCTATGTGGTTTTTGAGTTTTACGGCAACTATAATAGCGAGGATAATGCACTAATAGCATTTACAAGCCCAATTTATATCAAGTGAACAATAGTTTTGTTGTGAAATTGCAAAAAAAAGTTGTAACTTTTTTATTGATTTTGCTGTTTTTATGAGTAAAAACTGATAAACTGTTGACAATATGTAATTATATTGTTAGTATAGATGTAGATTTTGATATCGTTATCAAATTATTAGCAAATTTGCTTATATCGCCTTTAATATTGTGTGAGTATGTAATTGCAAAAAAGCTGAATAATTATGCTGAAGATAAAAGGAGTAGATTATGCAAAAAAACCAACTAACATTTATTAACCGATGTAAGAGAGACTATAAATGGTATGTCTTTTTACTTCCAATTACTGCCGGGTTATTATTGTTTATGCTTTACCCTATTTTTGAATCTTTAAGGCTTAGCTTTTATGATTCAAACGGCTTTATTGAAGAGTTTGTAGGTTTTGAAAACTATATTTCAATTATATCTGACGATTTGTTTTGGAAATCTGTTGGAAATACACTTTATATAACTTTCTTTAATGTTATCTTGCTTATTCCCATTGCATTTATTCTGGCTTCTTTAATAAACAATATGAAATATTTAAAAAACACATCAAAAGCTTTGTTTTTTGTGTCTTACATAACGCCGGGTGTTGCCGCAAGCACTGTGTTCCTTTATGTTTTTCATCCGCAAGGAATTGCAAACATGCTTTTGGGCTTTATCGGTATTGATGGTATTTCTTGGTTTGCACAGCCCACTACCGCACAATGGGCAGTTATTATTTATGCCATATGGAAAGGCATTGGCTTTAATATGATTATATTTTTAGCCGCATTGCAAACTATCCCAAAAGAACTGTATGAGGCTAGCTCAATTGACGGCGCAAACTCTTTTAAATCTTGGCTTTACATTACAATTCCAAACATGAAGCAATCTATCTCGTTTTTAGTTATAATGGGCTTTATAAGTGGGCTAAAGCGCTTTCAAGACGTTTATATTTTCGGCAAAGGCTCTGTTGGAAGCCCCGAGAGATCACTTTATACCATTGTATCTTACATATACGATAAAGGATTTGGTGGAGATTTTAAATACGGCGTGGCTTCTGCCGCCGCATATGTGCTTTTTATAATTATTATAATTATTACGTTAGTAAACAAAAAAATTACTAAATTAGATATTTAATTAAGGGAGGAAATATGAAAACAAAAAAATTAAGCCTTTCGCAAAAAAACGTTACCACGCAAATATTATTAACATTGGCAATAGTTTTTGCCGGGGCAATATTCATTCTTCCCTTTGTGTGGATGGTTGTTGTAGCTTTTGAGGGAGAGGCAAATTTTTCACCGCCTATACCACCCAGTTTTATAATTGAGAACCCCTCATTTTTCAACATAAGAATTGTTCTTAGCAATAACGAGTTATCTACTTCTTATACCAATTCAATAATAACAGCAATAGGCTGTATAATTGTAAACGCATTATCTGTTTTAACAGCGGGCTATGCACTTTCTAAAGGCAAGTTTTTAGGCAAAAAAATGATAACTTTAATTATTCTTTCAACTATGATGATACCGTTTGAAGTTAGAATGCTTCCAATGTTTTTGCTTTTTAATTATTTTGGGCTTACAAACAATTTAATGGCATTAATTTTACCGGTAGCGGTTGATGGCTTTGGAATAATACTCTCTAAGCAGTTTTTTGATAAAATACCGGATTCTCTGCGTGAATCTGCCAGCATAGACGGCATGAACGAAGCCGGTATCTTTACGAAAATTTATTTGCCGCTAAGCGGGCCACTAATATCAACGCTTGCAATTATTGCAGTTATTAACAGCTGGAACAGTTTTGTATGGCCGTTACTTGTTATAACCGATTCAAAATTAAAAACAATACCTCTTTTTATTTCAAGCTATTCGTTGCAAAATTCCTCGGGTTATATGGGCACAACAATGGCTGTTGCATTTTTAGCAATTATCCCTATTGTTATTGTTTATTGTTTCATTCAAAAGTATGTTGTTCAAAGCATAGCAACATCCGGCATGAAAGAATAATTGATAAATATATATTTAAGGAGTATATTATGAAAAAATTTCTAACCTACGTATTGCTTGTAGCCATGGTACTTACACTTATAACCGGTTGTGCAAGCAACACAAGCGAAGACACAGGCGCAAACGATGCAGCACCGGCAGGCTCTACAACAGAAGAAGCACAACAAACAGGTGAAACACAAGTTGTAAGAGTTCAATTAATAGGTAATTTCTTAGAAGAAGACTCATTAGACCCATTAACAGGCGAAACAATTAAAGGCGTAAATGTTATGGAAGAAAGCTTTGAAGCGCAAAACCCTAACATTGATATAGAATTTATTTTAATGGGTTGGGACGATTACAACACAAAAACTCAAGCGATGATAATGGCCGGTGAGGCAGATGTTGTTCAAGTTCCAGGTGTAGCTTCAATGGCTTCTATGGATATTTTAGAGCCACTTGCACCATATATTGAAAGAGATGGCTTTGACTTAGACGCATACATTCCCGGCCAAGTTGAGGGTTGGCAAGTTATGGGGCCTAACGACACAGAACTTACAACTTATGCATTGCCATGGATAGCAGATACACGCTTTATTATTTACGATAAAGAAATATTCGACCAATGGGGCGTTGAATATTTATCTGCAGAGCCAACAATTGATGAAGTAACATCCAAAATAGCACAAATGACAGGCACAAACCCCGTTACAGGCATTGAAAACTTTGGTATGTACTACAACGGCAAAGATGTTCAAGACGTTGCGATGAATATTGCCGAGGGCCTTGGCGGTACATGGGGTTCGGGCTCAAAATTTGATGAGTTGCAGTTTAATTTCAACTCCGCTGAATTGGTTGAGGCCGGCAACATTTTACAAGATATTAACCAATACGCACCCGAAGGCTACATGAGTGGTTCCGGCGGCGAAAAATTCCGCTACGAAGATAATAATATCGCCATTTTGCTAAGAGGCAGCCCCGGTTATGTTGCAGACATCACAACACTTGGTTTGCTTGACAAATATGGTATAGCACGATTATTTGTTAACGAAGAGTTAAACATGGGCGGATTATTTGCAGGTAGCCCCTTTGCAATTGCGAATAACAGTGAAGTTAAAGATGCAGCTTGGGAATTCTTGAAATTCTCTCAAAGTGTTGAATGGCAAGAATTTATGTGGACAAACTACGATTGCTTACCAACAATTCAAGAGGGTAGCTCATTTGCCGGCATTGAAGACAACGAGCTTTACTCACAAGTTGTTGACACAATTCAATATCTATGGGCACCCAGATACCCTTATGATTCTACATCAACAAGAGGTATTTTAAAAACTGGTTTTGAATCCATAGTTACAGGTGCAGACGCACAAGAAATATTAGACGTTGTTCAAGCTGATAGTGAACAATGGGTTTCTGAGCAATAAAATTATAAAAAAACCGGAATTTTTATAATTCCGGTTTTATTTAAGGAGTATATTATGAGATTGTCAACTTCAACAAACATTATGGATAGATATTTGAAAGTTCAAAACAAAGTTACCCCTGAAGAATGCATAAAAGCGTGTGCTAAAGCAGGCTATAAAGTTCTTGACATGAATTTTTGCGATATGGGTAACCCGGGTATGCCACTTACATTCGACAATTGGCAAGAGTGGGTTCACTCGATTAAAGCACTGGGAGACGAGCTTGGTTTAGAATTTTCACAAACCCACAGCGTTTTTTATGATATTGGCGATAAAACTTTAGATGGCATCGCATGGAGAGACGAACTTGTGCGCCGTTCTATAATTGCATCGGGTATTATCGGCGCAAAGTGGGTGGTGTTGCACCCGGGCAGCATAGAAAGTAACGGCATGTCACCTGAGCAATCTATAAAGGCAAATGTTGAATATTTTACACCTTATGTGAAACTTGCAAAAGAAAACGGTGTTGGAATTGCTTTGGAAAATTTACCCGATTTTGCAAGGCAAAACGGCAGACGTTTTGGCGGAACAGTTGCAGAAATTATAGATTTAGTTGATGCATTTAATGATGATGCCGTTGGCGTTTGCTGGGATTTTGGGCATGCAAACATTATGGGTTGCAACCAAGCAGAAGCATTGCGTGCAATTGGTAATAGACTTGTGGCTGTGCACGTGCAAGATAATTATGGTGTTAATGATGACCACCTTGCTCCTTTTTACGGCACTATTGATTGGCCTGTTATAATGAAAACACTAAAAGAAATAAATTACAAATACGATTTTACATATGAAATTCATAATTTTACAGATAGAGTACCACTTGAACTACGAGATATTTGTTTAGAATACAGTGTTAAAATTGGCGAGTATTTGATTAGTTTAGCAAAATAAAACACTTCAGCGTAAAATAATAGAAAATATTTGTTAGGTTATTATATGAATAAAGTAAAAATATATGTTGTTCCACACACCCATTGGGACCGTGAATGGTATTTCACCAAAGAAAAATCCACAATATACTTAAACCACACCATAAAAGAAGCTGTTAATTTTTTAAAACAAAACAGCGATTTTAAGCATTTTTTATTAGATGCACAAACTTCGCTAATAGATGATTATTTAACTTTAAACCCACAAGACGAAGAAATTATAAAAAGCCTTATTCAAACAGGTAGAATAATAACGGGCCCTTGGTATACTCAAACAGATTTGCTTGTAATTTCAGGCGAATCTATTTCTCGTAACTTGTTTTATGGTATTAAGCGTGCAAAAGAACTTGGAAAATGCATGATGGTGGGATATGTTCCGGATAGCTTTGGGCAATCGGCGCAGATGCCGCAAATTTACCGCGGCTTTGGCATAGATAAATCTATTTTCAGAAGAGGAAAAGCCGAAACGCAAATAAACAGATCCGAGTTCTACTGGGTTAGCCCGGAGGGCTCTAAAGTTTTTGCTCATAATATTATTGATTACGGAAACATGATTAATCCGCCCAATGATAGCAATGAAATTATAGATTATTTCAACGAAAAAATTGAAGAGCTATCGCCATTAACAGATACAAATATTATTTTACTTACAAATGGGCAAGACCAACGCCCAATAAGAAAAGATTTACCGGATATTTTAAACAAAGCTAAAAACGAAGGCTTTGAAATTGAAATTTCCGATTTTGAAACTATTCTTGATGAAATGGAAAACAATATTAATGCAATAGATTTTTCAGGCGAATTTATTTTTGGCCAAAAAAGCAGAGTTCACAAATCTATTTTTTCAACCAGAGCAGATTTGAAAATCATGAACAATAAACTTGAGAATAAAATTGTTAATATTGTCGAGCCAATGTGCACAATATTATACAGTTTAGGGTTTGAATATCAACATAATATACTTGAACAAGCATGGAAACTACTGCTTTCCAACGCCGCACACGACAGCATTGGCATGTGCAATTCCGACACAGTAAACGACAATATTATGCAAAGATATAAAAAAGCAAACGAGCTTTGCGACAACCTTTTAGATTTAACATCAAGGCTTTTTGGACAAAAAATACACGAAAAAGACGCTTTTCAATTCCAAGTTTTTAACTTATTGCCATATGATAGAAACGAAGTTGTAAAAGCTAAAATATTCACACCCAGCGAACATTTCGAAATACTAGATGACAGCGGTGCTATTTTTGAGCACTGTGTTATAAACACAAACGATGTAACTAAAAAATTCTATGAAAACTCTGTAAAAGAAATTGGAGTAAATGGCAACTATTCACCCAAATGGTATAAAGAAAACAGTAGAATATTTGAGAGTGAAATTCTAATTTATGCTGTCGATATTCCTGCAATGGGATATAAAACACTCTATTTTAACAAAACAACCTTTACTTGTAAAAATATTGTTGAAAATTATAACAGCATAGAAAACGAACATTTAAAAGTTACGCTTAATGATGGGATTTGCGTGCATTACAAAGAAAAAAATCTTTTATTTAATAACTTTATCGAATTTGAAGACACCGGCGACGACGGCGACACATACGATTATTCTTTACCAAGGCACGATAATAAATATATTGCCGATTTTAAAAACGCAAAAAACATAAGGTTTGATAATAATAGTTTAGTTCAAAGTATGACATTTAATTTAGAAATGCAAATACCGCAAAATTTAATTGAACGAAAAAACAAAAATGAAACTAAAACCATAAATATTAGCGTAAAATTAAGCCTTAATAAAGGCGAAGAATTATTAAACGTTAATTTTGATGTTGACAACACCGCTATTGAGCATAGATTGCGTGTGGTTTTTAACACAAATTTAGAGTGCAAACACTCTATTGCAGACATGCAATTCGGCGCAATAAAAAGAAACAACTACATAAATGAAGTAGAAATTTGGCAAGAGCAAAACTATGTTGAAAAACCAAGAAGTATTGAGCCACTTCAAAGTTTTGTCACTCTCAAAAATGAAGATTACGGCATAGCGGTTATCACCGATTGTGTGCGAGAGTATGAAATTTTAAATGACAGCAAAATAGCAATGACTGCTTTTAGATCTGTTGCGTACATGGGTAAAAATGAACTTTTAGATAGGCCCGGACGTGCTTCAGGTATGCCATGGGAAACCCCAAATGCAACTTTGCTGAAAAAAATATCCTTCAATTATGCTGTTAGCTTTTATAGCAATCAACAAGAAAATTATATTGCTAAACTTTCAAAACAATACTTAACTCCCCTCAAAGCATTTCAAGCGGCTGAGTTTAAAAACAATTATGAGTATTTTATTTTAAATAATGATAAAGAAAAAAATATTCCGGCTAACTATTCACTTATGAAGTTTAATAAAAACAATGCCGTGCTAAGTGCTTTTAAAAAAGCCGAAAACAGCGATGATTTTATTGTACGTATTTTTAATGGCAATTTGCAAGATGAAATTTATGAGAGTATTGATTTCAACGCATCAATTAACTCCTCGTTTGTTTCATTAGAAGAAATTGATTTACCTGAAGATATAAACAATATGCATATTCCGCTTAAAGCCAGCCAGTTTAAAACCATTAAATTTAATTAGAGGGAACATATGAAAACATTATACGATGAAACAATAACTATTAAAAAAATGCAATCGAAAACAAATATTAAAGTACCATTTAATGTAGATAAAAACTATGACAAATTAATAATTGAATATTCGTATAGCCCAAAACACACCCATGATGAAGATATTTGCAAGCCCGCAATTTTAAAAGCATTTGATGAATATGAAATACTAAATAAAAACTGGCAAGAATTTTATCCGATTGGAAACTTAATTACCGTTTCTCTCGACGATGAAAATGGCGAGTACTTAGGCTGTGCACATAATCAAAAACCTCAAAACACATACGAAATTGCTAAAGATAAATCCAGCTACGGGTTTTACCCAAAGCAAATAACCAAAGGCACTTATTGCGTAGTGTTAAATGTACATTTAGTTTTTCATGAAGATGTTAAATACCATTTGCATATTTGTGCGCAATAAAATAATTTGTAATATATGTCTTTTAATTGATATCGAAGCTAATTAATAAATAACATTAATGTAAAATGGAGTTAAAATGAAGTACGTATCTACTGAACTACATTGCCATACTTTAAACAGCGACGGTAAATTTACCGTTCAAGAACTCGTGGAAGATATTAAATCTATGAATATAAAGTGCATGGCAATTACAGATCACAACACACAAAGCGCTTACTTTGATGATTATCTTAAAAACGATATAGGTATAACTATATTAAAATCAATTGAATGGACAACATTTTTTGGGCATGTTTTGGTTTTAGGCGCAGATAAGTTTGTAGATTGGCGATATGCCCAAATAAATACTATTGATAAATTTTTAAGCGAGCTTAAACAATGCAATGCCGTTATTGGTGTTGCACATCCATACCAACAAGGTAGCCCTTTGTGCACAGGTTGCCATTTTGATTTCAATATAGAAAATTGGGGCAATATTGATTATATTGAGGTTTGGTCAAGAGAATTCCCAATGAACGAGTTAAAAAACCAAAGGGCGTATGCACTATGGCTTAAAAAATTGGGCGAGGGCAATAAAATAGCAGCTCTTTCAGGGCGTGATTTACACTCGAAACAACCTAATACTTATAATTTTGGCACAACATATTTAGGAATAGAAGGCAAAATAACACAGCAAAAAATGAAAGACGCCATATTAAACGGCAGGGTTTATGTTACGCTAGGCCCACAGTTAGATATTAAAATAGAGCAAAACGGCGAAAAATATGAGTTAGGAAGTTCATTAAATAACAGCCCAATTAATATCGATTTAAACATTGATTTAAATAAAAACAGCTATTTGTGGGAGCAATTTTCAATAAAACCTAACCAAATAAAAGTTTTAAATAACAGCACATATATTTTAAGTACCGATAAAAGCAGTTTTACTATTAAACCTGAAAAAGGTTTTGTTATTTTTGAAGTTTATGGCGAACACAACACAGAAAGTGGCAAATTATTGGCTTTTACAAGCCCAATATATATTTTATAACTTTACTGAATTTGTGCAACATGGTATAATAATATATATTTAAACTTATTTTAATAGTATAGGCACTGCCTATTATGCGAGGAAATATTATGCCAAATATTAAAGATGTTGCTAGAGAAGCAAATGTTGCCATAGGCACGGTTTCTAAATATCTTAACGGAATAGAAATTAGAAATGTAAAAAAAGAAAAAATAGAAACTGCTATAAAAAAGTTGGGATATATTAGGAACTTAAGTGCTAAGTCGCTTAAAACAAACAAAAGCTATGCCGTAGGTGTAATTATTAACGACATTACCGGTGGATATTACCCGGATATTATTAAAGCAATAGAAAGCTATTTATATGGTTATGGTTATTCAATAATTATTGTAGATTCTAACATGAACATTAAAATAGAGCGTGAAAAAATAAAATTTCTTTTAGAAAAGCAAATTGAAGCGTTTGTAATTTTCCCGCTAAAGGGTAGCTTTGAAAATTATCAATACATTATAAACCAAAATATTCCGCTTTGCATTGTTGACACATGCATACCAAAACTAAACTGCACACAGGTTATTACAGATAATATTTATGCCACCTACCAGGCAACGTCGGCTTTAATTGAAAAAGGGCATAAAAATATTGGCTTTATTTACACTGAAACTTTTGCAGGAAAAGAGCGCTTTAAAGGCTATAAATTAGCGCTTGAAGCACATGAAATTGTACCAAAGAAAGAATATACATTTATTTTAGGAAATGCATCAAGTAAAACTCTTGGCATGGAAGGCATAAAATATTTTAAAGAATTTAAAACACCTCCTACTGCAGTTATTGCATATACTGCACAAACGTTAAAAGGTGCGGTTATTGAATGCATAAAAAACAATATTTCTATACCGGATGATATTGAAATTGTAGGTTTTGATTTAGACAGTATCAGTGAAATAATAAACAAACCCATAGGGATTATACGCCAAAACATAGAAGTAATAGCGAAAACAGCCGCAGAAAACATATTAGAACTTATTGAAAGCAAAGCAAAGCCAACAAAAAAAATAATAAAAGTACAATCAGATTATATCGATGGCAAATTATAATCAGCACAATTTACAAGCTAACATAATTTCAAATATAGATATAGCTATAATATAACATATTACAATATTACAATAAAGCACAGCAAAACCCCCGATCACCGGGGGTTTTGCTGTGCTTTAAAAATAATAGGTAAAGCTTTTTATTTAAACTAAAACAAAAAATCAAGTGCTAAAAATTAGCCTGTGTCTAATTAAGTTAAAATAATATAATTCAATTAAACAAAACTACTCGCGCTTAAAACTCTTTTTCCCCTCAACAATGGCGTAAATTGTAGGCACAACCACCATTGTTAAAACAGTGGAAAACAAAAGGCCAAACAATAAAACCGATGCCATGGGTGCGCTCATAGGGTCGGCGGAAAGTATAAGCGGAACTAAGCCAATACATGTTGTTATGGTTGATAGCATAATTGGCCTAAAGCGTAATTGCACGGCTTTCATGCATGCAACTTCTGCAACATCGCCTGCTTTTAACCTTGTATCCATAACTTCTATTAACAATATACTGTTGTTTACAACTATGCCAAATAGGCTTACTAAGCCTAATAGCGCCATTGCTTGTATATCCATTTTAAATATCCATAGGCCAAACCCACAGCCTATAAAACTTAAAGGAATACTTGCTAAAACAATAAGTGGTTTTTTAAGGGTTTTAAATTGGAATAAAAGTATAATATAAATTAGCATAATGGCAAATCCGGCACTAAAAATCAGCGAAACAATCAAATCCATCATGTTGCTAACCTCGCCTTTGCTATCTATTGAAACGCCTTGTAAATCCATTTTTGATATATAATCATTTTCAAGTTCGCTTTCAATGGTAAGCGAATTATAACCCGGTAAAACATTGCTTAATACTTGCACATAATATTTGCCGTTATAATGTTCAATTATAGGCACAGATGGTTGCAAATCAATGGTTGAAATTTGGCTTAAAAGCACTTTTGTATCCGCCACGCTGCCAATAATTTGTAGGTTTTGTAAATCTTCAAGGCTTTTTATGTCGCTTCGTAAAACTATATCTAAATTGCCATCATCTGTTTGGTAAAGCCCTGCGGTTGCACCCATTAAAGAAGTATTAATTTGCTTTACAACATCATATTTTAATAGGCCGTATGAGGATAACACCTCGCTATCTAAATTAACATTATATTCATACTGCGAGTTTATAGAAGAACTTTGCACGCGGCTTGTGCCTTCAATTTCACCTAAAGCGGATACTAATAAATCGGCCGTTTCATTTAGCTTTTCTACATCATCGCCGGATATAATAAACGATATTTTCGCATCTGTGGGTATTGAGTATTCAAGGCTTTTCACCGTGACATTTGCGCCTACAATTTTGCTATCCAATAAGCTTTGCAAATATTTGCTGGTTGCCTCGGGGCCGCCAAGTTTATCCACTTCTTCTTCGTTTAATTGCAACATATATTGCCCTATATTTGGCGCGCTGGCAAGCGATGGCACAGTTAAGAAAAAGCTTGGCAAATCGCTGCCAACTGCATAGGTATAGTTATCTATAACAGGCTCGCTATTTAAAGCTTCATTAATTTGCAAGCTTATATCGGTAGAAGCATCCAGCGATATGCTCTCGCCCTCAAAAGTGATATAATTTATAGGTTTATTTGCAACAGGAAAAAACTGCATGCCTAATTGCAAAGCCAAAAATGCCGCCACACCTAATGTTAAAAAAGCGCTTACTACTGTTGTTATTTTATGCTTTAACGCAAATTTTAACATAGAAGTGAATATCCGCTCAAGATAGTTTTTCTTTGCTTTTTTAGTTTTTGCTTCAGGTTTGAAAAACCAATAGGCAAAAACAGGAATAACAAGCATTGCAACAAAATAGCTGGCAATTAAAGCGGTTATAACAACGGTTGGTATATCGCCCGCTACTTGCCCGGTAACGCCCGGCGCAAAATATATTATAGAAAAAGCAACAATAGTTGTTAAAGTAGATGTTAAAACAGGCACAGCTGTTTCTTTTACCGCAATTGTTATTGCCTTTGTTTTTTCAAGGCCGGTATTTAAGTGTTGTTGTATAGCCTCGCTTATAACAATTGCATTATCAACAAGAATACCAAGTGAAACTATAAGCCCTGAAATTGTTATAAAATGAAATTGCATTTGCAATAAATTCATAACAATAAAAGTGAACAAAATGCTAATTGGCAAGGCTATGGAAACAATAATGCCGTTGCGTAAACTAACCCCAACCATAACAACAATTACTATAAGCCCTATGCTTTGAAAAAGGTTCATAATAAAGCTGTTTATTGAATTTTCAATGTCGGAAGGGGCGTATAAAACCTCGTGAAAAACAACATCATCGGGCACTAGATTTTTAGAACTTTCAATTGCCTTGCGTAAATCTGTGCCTACGTTTACAGCGTTTTGCCCATCTTCAATTGTGCCGGTGATTAAAATTGCAGGGTTGCCATCTTGTGAAAAATAATAATCTGCGTTTTCAGAAAGTTTAATTTCGGCTACGTCTTTTAGTTTTACAAAACTTAAAGATTCTGAACTGCCATTTATAACCAAGTTTTCTATATCCGCAATACTTTCAAAAACGGCCGGTGCAACTACGTTTATTTCTCCGCTTTCATACTCTATGCTTCCGGAGGGAATTGAAAGGTTTTGCGCTTGCATTAATTGCAAAATATTTTCTATGCTAATGCCATAACTTTGCATTTTAGCAGGGTCTGTTATAATTTCTACTTGCTTTTGCGGCAAGCCTTCTATCAAAATTTGCTCTATTCCGTCAACTTCGGTAATTGTGTCCTTAACAATTTCGGCAAAATCTGCAAGTTCGGTTTGGCTATATAAATCACTTGAAAGGCTTATTATAAACTGGTTTTCGTTTACTAAATCGGTGTTTACTATGCTTTCCTCGGCAAGCTCCGGTAATTTTACTTGTGCGTTTTCAACCGCTTTGTATAAGTCGTCCTCAACTTCGTCTATAGTAAGCTCTAAATCAAAAATCACGGCTATAACGCTTGCGCTGTTCATGCTTTGGCTGGTGTAATAATCAATATCCGGCAATGCGCTAAGTTCAGTCTCTAAAACATCGCTTACGTTTTTTTCAACTTCTTCCGGCGATGCACCCGGATATACGGTTACAATAGTGGCAACTGCAGCTGCCGTATTTGGGTTTTCTTGCTTTGGTATAACATAATAACTAAACAAGCCCATAATCACAATAAAAAGGCATACCAAAACAACAAACAATCTGTTTTTAATTATCTGCTCAATAAATTTGTTCATTCTACCACCGTTACCGCATATCCGTTTTTAATCGTTTTCATGCCTTGCGAAATAATTTGCTCGCCGTTTAAAATGCCATGCACCAAAACTTCATCGTTGCTAATTTGCACTATTTCTATATCTTTTCTCACAGCCTTGCCATCTTCTACGGCAAACACATAGCTAGCGCCATCATTTAAAATTATATTTATCGGAAGCCAAACACCGGCGCTATCACCGGTTATTATTTCAACCGAAACAAGCTCTCCTAAAAGCAAATTATTCGGTGCGTTGTGTATTAAAACACGTGTTAAATATGTGCGTGTTTGCTCATCCGGCACAACAGAAACGTTTAGGATTTCACCACTGTAATCAACGCCTTTAATGTTTACATTAGCACTATCGCCCTGTTTAATGTCTTGCGCTTCAAGTGCGGAAATGCCAAATTCTGCCACCATGCCATCAGAGCCTATAACCACAATAGGCGCAAGCGGTGTGGCTATTGTGCCAACTTTACCAACTACTGCTAAAACAGTGCCGGGGGCTTTTGCATAATAGGTTAAATCTTCAAGTTCGGCAACGCTTTCAGCGTGTTCATTTTGTGCCCTTTCGTAAGCCGCAACAGAGTTATCATATTGTATTTGATATGCATTCACTTCGGCGGTGCGTGAATCAACCTCAAGCTGTGCTTGCTCGATTGCAGAAGTGTAAAGCGCTTGATTTGTGGCAACGCTTGCGTTTGCTGTTTGTAAATTGGTTTCGGCTTGTGCCTTGCCAAGGCTTAATTCCTCGGCAACTAAATTGGCTTGCGCTGTTCTTAAAGCCGATTCTTTTGCGTCTTTTTCGGCTTGCGCCGCATCAAAATCAGCTTGTGCTGCTGTAAGGTCATTGTTTGCATTGCTTAGCTTGTTTGTAACTGCAATTTTATCAGGGTCTATGTCGGGTGCGCTTGGGTTTGCAAGCATGAAAGCATCATATTCAGCTTGCGCTGTTTGCTGCGCCGTTGTGGCTTCGTCTAAAGCGGTTTGTGCAGTGTTTAAAGCCTCAACGCTAACATCATATTCAGCCTGCGCATTTGCCACAGCTACTTCGTATGGCGCTAGCAAAGTATTTATGCTATCAAGTTCGGCTTGGGCTGTTACTACCTCTGCGTTTGCGGCATCTAAATTTGCCTTTGCAGTAATAGCCTCGGGATTGTTATCCCTAGCATGCACGGCGGCGGCTAAATCAACATTTGCTTTATCTAAATTTGCCTTTGCCGTGTCTGCGCTGGCCTTTGCGGTATCCATTGCGGTTAGGTTTGTATCAACACGCGCCTGTGCTGCCTCATCGTCTATTGTGGCTATGCGCTCGCCCGCTTGTACATAATCGCCTTCTTCAACATAGACATTCGTTATCTCGCTAACACTTGCAAACATAACCTCTTCAAGTGAATCTGATTGTATAATACCTGCATATGTTAAAAAATCACTTTCCTGGGTAGCTGTAGCAGTTAAAACTTCCACCGAATACACAATATCCTCGGTTTGTTGCTCAGTGGATGTTTGTGTGTTGGCGGTTGTTAAGTATATAGCTAAAATAACTACCAAAAGGAAAACAGCAATTATAGCAATTACTAATATTTTTATATATTTAATTGTGCTATTATTTTTCAATATTTATTCCTCGCTTTTTAATGTTATATTGCCTGTTTCAATTTGCTTTATTGCGGCAATTTGCAAGCATTGCAGATGCAAATCAATATAACTTTTAATAATTATTTCGAATGAGTAAAGATCACTATCGAGGCAATTGTTAAGTATAACAGCTATGCCCTCAAAAAAACCATATACAAAACCCTCAAGGGCTACGGAAAAAACAAAGCTGTTTTCCGGCGATATATTATTAAAGCCGTAAATATCATTTAAGCTTTTTACCCCAACAGTTTTAAGCCATTCGCTGATATTATTGCGCAATATATTGTTTTGCATTACAACTTTCATTGCTTTTGGGTTTTGTTTTCCCTTTATGTAAAAGGTTTTAACGGTTTCAAAAACAAGCACACCTAAATCTTCAAAAATTTCCTCTGTGCTGTTTTGGCTTTCAAGTTTTATAAAATCATTAATGTTATCGTCATAAATTTTTAAAGTTCCGCCTGTTTGAAATGTTAAAACTTCATTCATGCTGTCTATTAAAGGCTGTGTTATATATGATATTAGATCGTCTTTAGATTTAAAATATCTATATAAATTTCCATGCGTAATGCCCGCCTTTCCGGCTATACTGCGCATATCAACATTATTAAACCCCGATTGAAGCATTAAATCAAGCGCGGCATTTATTATACGGTTTTTAACTTCTTCTTTTAATTTTTGTGGCATTTAAAAAATAACCTTTCGTTCATTATTCAATTTGATTATATTATAGATTAAAAAAAATGTCAATACTATTTTTCGATTTATTGCCTGCGGTGTGGTGCTTTATTTGGTTAAGGCTCTCTGTTTTTTAGCTGTAATTTTATTAAAACAGGGGCGGTTTTTATTGAAAGTTCGTTCATTGTTTTGCATTTTTTAAAAATTTAATGTACAATAATTTTATAAATAAAATTAATATAAAAAATAATTTGCGAACGCATATATTATAATGTATTATGCTAAAAACGCAAGAATTTTTAAGGAGTAACCTTATGGATAAAAACAACATAATTATAACTTATGGCAACGACGCAAAAGCTATGACAGAAAGTTTGCTAAATGAAATAAACATTTATAAATTAATAGGCGATAAAAGCAAAACAATTGGTTTAAAGCCAAATTTAGTTGTGGCAAAAACATCTGATAGCGGCGCAACAACTACGCCGCTTATAGTTGAAACAATCGTTGCATATTTGCAAAAAGGCGGCTTTAACAACATATGCATAATTGAAAGCGCTTGGGTGGGCGATAGCACAAAACGTGCGTTTTCTGTGTGCGGCTATGAGGCTATATCAAAAAAATACGGTGTTGCGCTATACGATGTTAAAGACGATGATTATGAAGTGCACACAGAGCAAGGAATCGATATTGAAATGTCGAAAAAAGTGATGAATATTGATTATTTAATTAATATTCCGGTGCTTAAAGGGCATTGCCAAACAATGGTAACATGTGCACTTAAAAATATGAAAGGGTGCATTTCAGATAAATCCAAAAGATATTTTCACACAATCGGCCTTCATAAGCCAATAGCCGCACTTAATAAAATAAGAAGCGCAGAGCTTGTTATTGTAGACAATTTAAACGGCGATTTAGATTTTGAAGAGGGCGGAAACCCCTTAAACACGAACAGAATGTTTGCCGCTTTAGACAGCGTGCTTGTAGATGCCTATGCAGCAGCGCTTATGGGCTATGGCACAAACGAGGTGCCATATTTACAATTGGCCCAAAACTTTGGCGTTGGCTGTGCGGATATATCCAAAGCCGAATTAAAACATTTAAACGAAGATAAAAAAACAATTTTCACATCGTCTTCAAGGCGTGTTAAACAACTAGAAAAATACACAAGCGCATCTTCGGCTTGTTCTGCTTGCTACGGTAATTTAATTCATGCACTAGCACGCTTGCAAGACAAAGGCGAACTTTCAAAACTAAATAAAATACACAATAAAATATACGTTGGGCAAGATTACAAACAATTAAACAAAAAAGGCGTAGGAATAGGCATATGTTGCAGAGGTTTTGATAAATATGTGAAAGGTTGCCCCCCAAAAGCAATTGATATAGTGAAATTTTTAGACGAAATTTAAAATACTATGTAGTATTTAATTTGCATTTTTATTTTCATTATGTAAGCCTTGCAATTTTTATAATTATTTTTTTATATTGTAAATTGATTTTCTTTGTTATATAGTGTTTTATAACCTAAGTTAAGCGATAGATACACAGCAAGTGAAACTACAGCTGCCAAGCAAATATTTATTGATATTTGATATAAAATTGCTGTAGTAGGAAGTTCACCTGATAATATTTGCCCTGTCATCATACCGGGCAGAGATACTATTCCCATTCCGAGCATTGAGTTTATAGTTGGTAAAAGCGCTGTTTCAAGTGCGGTATTTACAAATGGTTTTAGTATATTTTTTGGCTTTGCGCTTTGGTTTAAAAGAACTTCTATTTGAAGTTTAGAATCACGGATTTTACTTGTAAATATTTTTACACCAAGTGTAATACCTGTCATTGCATTCCCAATTATCATACCGCTTATCGGTATTGTATATTGTGGATTAAAAATGCTTTCTCTTATTACAATGGTTATAAAAAACACAATAATCGAAATTGCAGATAAACTTATTGAACCTGCAATTATCATTTTGAACTTGTTATTAAGGCCTTTATTTACAGATAATATTCTATATACCGCAAAAACGCTCATTAAAAACACATAAAAGCAAACAAGCAAAGGATGCGGGTTATCGAAGATATATGTTAGAACATATCCGGCAATTGTAAGCTGTATTGTCATTCGTATGCTTGCGATAAGCAGTAATTTTGTTTGATTTATTTTGCTAAGTTTCATAATTATTCCAACTATTATAAGCAGAAGATATATTAAAGCAAAATTAAATATGCTAATTTGTACTGCATCATTCACCTTTTTTACCTCCGGTTAAATTTATGGTATTTTCTGCAAACATTTCGGTTAGTTTGTTATCATGGCTTATTACAATTAAAGTAAGGTTATTTTCCTTAACATAAGAAACGATATTAGAAAGCACCTTTACAGATAAATTATAATCAAGCGCAGATGTTGGCTCGTCAAGCATAATAAGTTCTGCTTTCATCGAAAGACATATTGCAATATATACCCTTTGCTTTTCTCCACCTGAAAGATTATCACATAGTGTATCCAATGGAAATTTAGCCTCAGTAAGTTTCAAACACTGCTCCATTTGTTTATCGGTTAAAACAGAACATTCACAAAAGCTATAAAAGAGATTAAAATTTTCTTTTATCGTTCCACTGAACAAAAATGTGGTTTGTGATATAAGTTTAATTTCTTTCCTAAGCTCGATACTATCAAATTCTGTTATATCTTTATCTTTGTAAAGAATTTGGCCGCTTGCATAGTTTTCTGTTCGGTTAAATAACCTTAATAGTGTGCTTTTCCCCGAGCCACTTTCACCTGTTATGAAATTGATTTTTGATTTAATAATATGAATATCGTCATAAAATATAAAGTTTTGAAAATTTATTTTTTTTGTTTTCAGCATATTTTTTCCTTGCTTTCTTAAATTTTTAAGTGTATAATATCGTTATCGAATACAGATATCAAATATCAATATCGATTTCCGATATTGATATGATAACATAAGGAGAATTATAATGCAAGAGCCTATTTTAAGAAAATTATTTTTAGGATTTATACAAGTGCATATACTTCATCACG
>CAYJGM010000017.1:0-31933 GCA_964369495.1 uncultured Bacteroides sp.
AAGAATGGAGATTTTTTGGCATGTGCCGTTTCTAACGGCACGCCATTTTGATAAACGAATAGCGTGATTTCACGCTATTCTCCATTCTGCGCATGGCGCAAATAAATTTAATTAAACCTCCAAAAAAGAATGGAGATTTTTTGGCATGTGCCGTTTATATTGGAGATGCCCACAAAGTCGCCTTCATAAAAACGTCGGCAAAATTTCCGCCATATTTTACAAAAATGCTCGTTAATACACACAGTATTACCTGTGCTTTTTGCTTCATCTGGCAAAAATTGTGCTCTTGATTTTGCAAAGTCTTTGTTTTTGGGCACCTCCTGGCGGCACACCATTAAATGAATAGTATAATTTCACATTACTATTTTGTTTTAAAAAAGTTTAATATCACCCGAGCGGTTTACCTGCATTATAACCGTAACACATACAGGCAAACCGAATATGCCAAGTATTCCGAATAAATTTCCGCCCAGAAAAATACAAATTAGTGTAACAAAAGGATGTAAACCAATTCTTTTGCCAACAACGCGCGGTTCTAATGATTGACGCACAATTGTGATAATTGCATACATAATTAGAACAGCAAACCCGAATGGTAAATTACCCGTTAAAATCATTATAAGGCCCCAGGGAATTAATATTGTGCCAACGCCTAATATAGGCAAAATATCAACAATTGATATAAGCGCCGCAAGCGGCAAGGCGTTTGGTATGCCTAAAAGCAAAAAACCTATAAAAAGTTCTATACAAGTTATACTTAATAAAATAGCATAAGCTCTTGCGTATTCCCACAAAACTTGAATACTTTTGTTTTTTATTTGCAATATGGTTTTACGCTTTTTTTCGGGAAGCCTGTTAAACACAAAAGATACTATTTTATCGTAATCTGTAATGCAAAAAAAGGTTGCAACTATTGTAATTATAAATTGAACTATAAAAATAGGAACACCGGTTGCCGCGGTGGTAGCATAGCCGAAAACCGCACCCGAAGCTTGTGAAATAAGCGATTCAATTGCACCTAAAACTGCGCCTGTGATGCTGTCTAAAATTTGTGAGGCCTCGGGGTTAATATCTTTTATAAACGTTTCCGCATTATTGCCTAAACTTGTTAAAATAGGCGAAAGCGTTTGCGTATAAAACTCCGGCAATTGAATAATATAATCCCTTGTGCCCGAGTACAATTGGTATATAATTATTATCATTAAGCCTAAAAACACAACGAAAAACAAAATTAAAAGAACAATTGCTATAAAAGTTTGGTTAATTTTAGTTTTGCGCCGTAAAAACCTTATTATCGGCTTAAAAATAAACGCAATTGTAAACGCAATTATAAAAGGCGTTAAAATAGGAAATGCATATTTAATTATTAAATATACCATGCTTAATATTATTGCGTAAAATAAAAACTTAATAATAAATGCACGCATTTTTGATGTACTCATACAGACGCACCCTCCTTTTATTATATTTTATTCACAAAGCAATGCTTGCGCCATAACTTTGCTTGCACATGCAAACACAGCCGCTTGCATTGCGGCATTGCTGTTTGTTGCTTTTTCATTTTCATTTATGCTTTTTAGGGCAGCATTAGCTGTGTTTTTAAAAGCGTTTTCTTGCACAGTGCAAAAATTATCATATTCCTGCTTAATTTCATCTTCGTTTAAATTTGCAAACATTTTGTTTAGCATGGTTTTTGTTTCAGGTATACTAAAAACTTGCTTTAACATGCAAATTACAACTAAATGTGCTAGGTGTATTCTTCCGTATTTCTTTTTTATGGGCGCCGGCAACAATTGTTGCTTTACATAATTGTTTACCATGCTTGCAGTAATTCCGGAGTCTTCCTCGTTTGTGTTTAACGGTGCAAAATATTTACATAATTGGCTTACAACTTGGTCCATATAAAGTTCTATATCGGGCAATTGCGCCCAACGTGGCAATGTAAATTCTTGCGCGCTTTGAGAAAATAATTTAATGTTTTTCACCGTGTTACACCTTTCAAATGAATTATTGGTTTTTATTTTAATAATAGACAGTGTTTTAGATAAAATTTATATTTATAGTATAACATGGTGTGCAAAATTACACAATCTGTTTTTGTAAAATAGTATAACTTAGTTACAAATATTACGCTTTTGTGTAAAAACAACAAAAAATTTAACTTTTTTCTCTATTTTTCTCATTATTTCTTGTTGAAATTAATATAATTTGTATGGTATACTTTACTATACTAAATTAAAATACATATAAAATGTATTATGGGAGGAAATTATGAAAAAACTACTTGCACTTATTTTAGCACTTAGTGTGGCATTAACTTTTGCGGCTTGTTCACAGCAAACAACGGAAAGCAAAACTGAATTTACGGTTGGCATTTTGCAACATGTACAGCACAATGCGCTTGATGAAGCCGCACGCGGTTTCCAAGAAGAGCTAACAGCTCTTGCCGAGGCAGCAGGCGTAACAGTTACGTTCGACTTACAAAATGCATCGGGCGATGCCGCAAACGGCAACTTAATTGCACAAAAATTTGTGAACGATGGGGTTGATTTAATTCTTGCAATTGCAACGCCGTCAGCACAAGCTGCAGCGCAAGCTACAAGCGAAATTCCTGTTTTAATCACAGCTGTAACAGACCCTGTAGGCGCAAACTTAGTTGCTTCTAACGAAGCGCCCGGCGGCAATGTTTCGGGTACATCAGATTTAAACCCTATTGATTTACAAGCAGACCTTTTAGTACAATTAGTGCCCGATGCAAAAACCGTTGGCATTATGTATACTTCAAGCGAAGATAACTCTATAACACAAGCAGAGCTTGCAACACAAGCGTTTGAGGCACTTGGCCTTGCCGTTGAAATTGCAACTTTTTCAGATTCAAACGACATTCAAAGCGTTGCAACAAATTTAATTGAAAAAGTAGACGCTTTATATTTGCCAACAGATAACACCTTGGCGTCTTCAATGTCTACTGTTGCAAATGTAACAGAGCCGGCAGACGTTCCTGTAATTTGTGGCGAGGAAAATATGGTTATGGAAGGCGGCCTTGCAACTTACAGCCTAGATTACTACACACTTGGCACAATGACAGGCGAGCAAGCTTTTGAAATTTTGGTAAATGGCGCGGATATAAGCACAATGCCAATAGGCTATTCTACACAAGAAGAGCTAAAACTTGTTATAAATGAAGATTATGCAGCTGCTATAGGCCTTGAAATTCCAGAGGAATTAAAATAATTTAAGAAATTATAATAATATTAAGCATAATCTGCACAAGTTGAAGTGAGCGAATTTAGAGTGTTTTTTGCTATACAAAACGGAAAAATGAAACATTCCTTGACGTAATGTGAATTTTAAGGACGCCACAGAACACGAAAACAGCCATAATTGGCAAGCTGAATATTTGTGTAGACACTGCCAAAAATAAATAGATATTACCTAATTAATTTCACATTTTACGGCAAGCATAAAGCTTGCCGTAAATTTTATTTTGTGCTATAATGTAATGGATAATGTAAAAAATAAATTATAACGAGGTTTTTGATATGGCTTTGCTACGTGCAATGCCGGGGGCCGTTTCTCAAGGTTTAATTTGGGGTATATTGGCACTTGGCGTTTATATAACATATAAGGTGTTAGATTTTGCAGATTTAACTGTGGATTCAAGCCTTTGCACAGGCGGTGCGGTTAGCGCTATGCTTATAATAGGCGGCGTTCACCCTGTGCTAACTTTGCCTATTGCAATTTTGGCGGGTATGTGCGCAGGCGCACTTACGGGGCTTTTAAATACGAAGCTTGGCATTCCGCCTATTTTATCGGGAATTTTAACACAGCTAGCATTTTATTCAATAAATTTACGTATAATGGGTTCTAGGGCAAATAGGGGGCTTAACAATATGCCAACTATGATATCCTTAGGCGAAGTTACAACCGCAATTATAATTGGTTTAATTGTTGTTGTTATAGTAATTGCCGCGCTGTATTGGTTTTTTGGCACAGAAATTGGCTATGCGGTTCGTGCAACGGGTGATAACCGCAAAATGGTTAGGGCACAAGGCGTAAACACAAACACAACTAAAATGATAGGTCTTATTATTTCAAACGGCCTTGTTGGCCTAGCGGGCGCATTGCTTGCGCAATATCAAGGCAATGCAGATATAAATATGGGCCGTGGCGCAATAGTAATTGGCCTTGCAAGTGTTATTATTGGCGAGGTTATTTTCGGCACACGCTTTAATTTTGCATTTAGGCTTTTTAGTATAGTTATAGGTTCGGTAATTTATTTTGCAATAATTGCGCTTGTTCTTCAACTAGGTTTACACACAAATGATTTAAAATTGTTTAGTGCCGTTGTTGTGGCTTTTGCGTTGGGCATGCCTTATTTACGAAAAAAATATGCGAAAGTAAAAATTAACAATGAAGAGGTAATTGATAGCGAAAAGGGGAATGAAGATGCTGCAAATTAATAATATAAGCAAAACTTTTAACCTTGGAACAATCAACGAAAAACGTGTGTTTGATAATTTTTCCTTTAATATGAAAGACGGCGATTTTGTTACGGTAATAGGCGGCAACGGCGCAGGCAAAAGCACGGTTTTAAATTTGCTTGCAGGCGTTTACGGCGTAGATGGCGGAAATATTGTTTTAAATAATAAAGATATTACAAAAATGCCCGAATACAAACGAGCCTCTTATTTAGGCAGAGTTTTTCAAGACCCTATGCTTGGCACTGCGGGAAATATGGGCATAGAGGAAAACCTTGCAATGGCGTATAGGCGCGGAAAAAAACGAACTTTAGCTTGGGGAATAACCCAAGCAGAGCGTGAAGTGTTTAAAGAAAAGTTGAAAATGCTTGATTTAGGCCTTGAAAACCGCCTAACAACAAAAGTGCGTTTACTTTCGGGTGGGCAAAGGCAAGCTTTAACACTTTTGATGGCAACACTTCAAAACCCAATGCTTTTGCTTTTAGACGAACACACTGCTGCGCTAGACCCTAAAACGGCGGCAAAAGTGTTAGAGCTAACGCAAGTAATTGTTGAAAACGCTAAACTTTCAACAATAATGATAACGCACAATATGAAAGATGCAATTCGTTATGGCAACCGCTTAATTATGATGAATTCAGGGCAAATTATATATGATGTT
This sequence comes from uncultured Bacteroides sp., assembly GCA_964369495.1. Lineage (GTDB taxonomy): Bacteria > Bacillota > Clostridia > Oscillospirales > Ruminococcaceae > Ruthenibacterium. The sequence continues at coordinate 5,143 of CAYJGM010000017.1, forward strand.
TGCGGCGAGGAAAAACAAAATTTAAAGGTGCAAGATTTGCTTTTAAAATTCGAGCAAGCCAGCAAAGGCGATTTTGCAAACGACAGAATACTGCTGGCATAAAAATTAAAATGTAAAGTATAATAGCATTTCTTTTACAAATAATACAGCAAGGCAAAACTTGCGTTTTTAATATGAAAGGTGAAGTGTATTGAAAAACAAACAACGTTTTACATTGGCAAATATATCAAAATGGCCCGAAATGTTCAAAAAATTACCCGATGTTCAAAAAAGGGCATTTTATATGATTTTTATATGCTGTGTTGTGTTTATTGCTGTGGTGGGCACAAGCACAATTATTTTGGCCGGAAATGCCTCTAGCTTACCGCTAAATGAAACCGTGCCACAATCGCAAAATACAACCCAACAAGAAGAGTATAATCAAGAGGCAAATGCAATTGATGAAGATGCGTTTGACGGTGTTATTTTACCAAAAACAGACGATGCAGGGCAAGATTATTTAAATGATACACTTTTTGTTGGCGATTCAAACACGGTTGCCTTATATGAAGTTTACAATTTGGTGCCGCTTGATAATTACATGGGAATGGTGGGCCTTGCAATAAATGGCGTTGCCAGCCAACGCTGCGTTTTCTTTCAAAACGACATAGCGGTTTACACTATTCCCGATGCTATTGAAAAAGTACAGCCAAGGCGCATTGTTATTACAATGGGCACAAACAATGCATTTACAGGCGCAAGCACAAGCGAATTTATAAATGAGTATAAGCAGGTAATTGCGCTTATTCAAAGCCAATATGAATATACGGATATAATTATTAATGCAATTCCGCCAAAAGGGCAAGAAAGCGATTACCCCGATATAAGCCAGGCAACTATTGATGAATTTAACAAAGCGCTGGTAGACATGTGTGAAGAGTTAGCGCTGCCTTTTTTAAACACTTCGGAAGCGCTGAAAGATGCACAAACAGGCTATATTAACCCAAATTATATCTCGGTAGACGGCTTGCATTTAAATAAAGCAGGCTGTGAGGCATGGCTTTCTTATGTAAGCACACATGCTTATGAAACAGAGGATATGCGCCCCGACATAACAACAACGGCAGCAAGGGAAAACCCACCTGCGCCAAAACCGGGCACGCCTGTGCCGCCTACTTGCACAGAAAGCGGATATACGCCTTACACCCAATGGGACGGAACAATTATTAAGCGTGATATAGTGCCTGCTTTAGGCCATGAATTTGAAGACGGTGTTTGCATTAGATGCGGAATTAAAGATCCGGATTATGTCGCGCCATCGTCATCTTTAAGCGATGTTTCATCATCGTCTTCGTCGTCTTCGTCGTCCTCATCGTCATCATCTTCATCGTCTTCGTCATCGTCTTCGTCAAGTAGCCAGCAAGTGACAAGCGAACAAATTACCATAGCGGCTACCTGTGAAACTGAGGGTAAAATAATAAACCGTTATTCTGATGGTAGGGAAGAAATATTACAAACGCTTTCGAAAGACCCAAATGCACATTTTTTCGGTGACGCTGATGCAAGCGGCTTTAACACAACAAACCCTCTTTGTGTATGGTGTAATGATAGCACCAACCCAACCGCGGTTAACCCTAATTATGTTGCACCAACAAGTGTGCCGGCAGATGAACCCACAGAATAGCGCATAAAATTACTTGTAATAGAAAATATCATAATAAATTATATAATATAATGCCCACAACACTCCGAAAGGCTGCAAACTCTGCTGTTTTTCAGGATGATGTGGGCATTTTGCTTTTGTTATTAAATATATTTTATGTTTTACATTTTATTTTTGTTGTTGCATGTGTTAAGCGGCTTAGCTGTTAGGGAGTTATCTGAACCAGCCTATTTTGGTAAATTTATGCTCAATTCTGTGTTACCTTCACTCGCAATACAAAACATAGTGCTCCTTAACGGTTTAACAGTTTTGAATTTATTACAATTTCAAGTAAACTAAAAATTTGCTTTTTACCTTTTGCGATTAAACACAATAAAATGCACAAGCGCAAAAACTTCTCTTATATAACACGGCAAAACAGAAAACAGCCCTGTTCTTGAGGGCAAGCTTGAAACATTGCTAAACCCCGCAAGCTTTGCGTAACCCATGCTTCTAAAAATATGAAATGTATTTGTAGAAAACGCCATTGAAACATCACCGTTTATGCCTTTTTCGTTTAAAAGCTGCATTGCAAATTTAAAATTTTCTTTTGTAGATTTACTTTTGTCTTCAACAATTATTTTTTCTTCGGGTATATTGTTTAAAAGCAAATATTCTTTCATGGCGTGTGCCTCGGGGATAATTTCATTATGGCCTTGGCCACCGGTTACAACAATTATTATATCGCCATGTTTTCTGTAAAATTTAATTGCTTCGTTAAGGCGCTTTGCCAAAACAGAACTAACTTTTTTACCGATAAGCCCTGCGCCAAGAACAATTACAACTTGTTTTTTTGTTTTAGCCTTGCTTTTTTGTCCCATCGCCCACAAAAAAACCATAATGCAAAGCATGATAAAAACACAAACAAAAAAGGCGATTTTCATTGCAAAGCCAATACCGTGCGATGCAAATGCATTAATTTCATCAAAAAACAGCGAGTATACCCAAAGCGAAATTGTAATTATATAAATGCTCGCAACGCCTAAATTTATGCTGCCGCGAGCTAGCCTTGCAATACTATCTACACTAAAAGCTATTGCTAAAATTAATAAAATTATTTGAAACATTAAAGCCCCCGTTTTATTTGTGTAATAATTATTACAAACTTTTTTAAAAAATACTTTAGCAATTTTACTGCTTTAACATTTTTAATTTAAATAACTTTTGCATACTATATTTTTTTGCGTGTTTTTGTATAATTTACAAAAAGCAAAACACTTGCCATTACAGGGAAAATAAGCGCAATTAACAAACCGCTTTTTAGCGCCATTTGCTCTTGTGTAAAGCCAAGGGCATTGCCTAAATTTGTTATAGGCGCAAACGCTAAAGTTATATCGGCAACAAAGCCAACTAATTGCGGCGCAATGGCAGAGCCTAAATCGCCACCCGATGCCATAAGCGCAAACATTGCAACGCCGCCACCGGGCACTTTTTCTTGCACAATAATTAAACTTCCGGGCCATAACATTGCAACGCAATAACCCGAAAAGGCACATGCGAAAAGGCCGATTATTGGCAAGTTTACAAAAATAAGCAGCACATAACAAATTACTGCACCCACAGCGCCAAAAAGCATTGTGTTTAAAATGTTTTTACCCTTATGTGCATAAAGCGTGCGCCCAATGCCAAGCATTGTGGCAAATAAAGCAACGCCTAAAATATCGCCCCATATTTTGGGCAATTGTAGGTTTTGTTCTAAATAACTCGAGCTCCATTGCGAAATTATATTTTCACTTGCGCCGCCAAAAAATATTAATGCAAAGCAAAAAATCATTGATTTGTTTTTAAATAATTTAAACACACCGGAACTTGCCTTATGTGTTTTCATTTCGGGTAATTTTACGCCTAAAAATAATAAAGCGCAAACAGACGGAACAAAAAGCATTAATAAAACTAAAGCATACCAATTTTCGGCACTTAAAAAATTAAGTAATAGCGTAGAAAACACCGTTACACCAACAACACCCCATGCATACATAGAATGAAGCTTGCTCATTTCACGCTCGGGGTTATCTGCCGGCAAAGCGGCAATAACAGGGCTTATTAAAACCTCTGCAAGGCCGCTGGCAGAGGCAAATATAATCGTTCCCATAACAAGGCCTACATAGGCAAAATTAGGCGCAAACATCGGAAATAACGCATATAGTAAAAAGCCTGCAATTGCAATAAAAGGTATACTTTTTACGGTTGCATTAATATTAAATTTATGCGAAAAAAATGTGAAAATTAAATCTATTAGCATTTGTGCAATAAAATTAATAAGAACTAAAAGCCCTAATTGAGCAAAAGAAATATTATATAACTGCCTAAAGTCGGCAAATAAAAGCGGCGGTAATATTATTACGGCAGACATTGTTATGTTTGCGGTATAGCATGCCAATTTTATTTGGTTATTTTTGTTTTTCATTAAAATTCCCCTAAAAACAACGTAGCACAATATTTGAACTTGTTGTATAATATATTTAATAGCCAACATATTATACAACATGATATTTTTAAAAGCAATAGCAAATATAGTAATAATAAAATAAAGGAGTAAAAATTAAACATATGAATAGATGCAAATGGCCAAATCTTGAAAAATCCGATATTTACATAAATTATCATGATAACGAATGGGGTGTAGCCTCGCACGATGATGCACATTTGTTTGAAATGTTTATTTTAGAGAGCTTTCACTGTGGGCTTTCATGGCTTTTGATATTAAAAAAACGCGAGGCGTTCAGAAAAGCATTTGATAATTTCGACGCGCATAAAATAGCACAGTATGACGATGCTAAAATTGCAGCGCTATTGGAAGATGAGAATATTGTAAGAAATATTGCAAAAATTAAAGCAAGCATACAAAATGCAAAGGCGTATTTAAAAATAGTTGAAGAAGAAGGAAGTTTTGCGAATTATTTATGGAGCTTCACAAATAACAAGGTGGTGTGTAACCCTTTTGATGGTAAAACAACACGCAATGAATTATCCGATACGGTTTCAAAAGACTTAAAAAAGCGTGGGTTTAAATTTATGGGAACTGTAACATGCTTTTCATATTTAGAGGCGGTGGGAATTATGAATAATCATGCCGAGTATTGCTTTAAATATTCTAAACAGTAATGATGTAAATTGTTGCGTTTATAGTTTAAATAGTGTCAATACGGCTTTACCAAATAAATAGGCTTGGGTTATATTGGCTTAGCTATACGTTACCTTTAAGTAAAAATATTGTAAATTTACATATTTTATGTTAAAATATATTACGTATTATAAATAAAACAAAGCTATTTGGTTAGCCAAATAAAAGCGGAGGATATATGAATAAACAAATTGCATTTTTAATACCTTGTTATAATGAAAGCCAAACAATCGGAAAAGTTGTAAAAGATTGCAAAGAGCAAATACCCGAAGCAACAGTATATGTGTACGATAATAATTCAAGCGATAACACAATACAAATTGCACAAGATGCTGGCGCAATTGTAAGAAAGCAAACCCAGCAGGGAAAAGGCAATGTTATAAGAAAAATGTTTAGGGAAATAGATGCCGATTGCTATATTATGATAGACGGCGATGACACTTACCCTTTGGAATACGCGCGTGAAATGGCAGATAAAGTTTTAAACGAAGATGTAGATATGGTTATTGGAGATAGGCTTTCTTCAACGTATTTCACTGAAAATAAACGCCCTTTTCACAATGTTGGCAATGTGCTTGTAAGAAACACAATTAACTTGCTTTTTCAAAGTAAAATTAAAGATATTATGACAGGATATCGTGCGTTTAGCTATAATTTTGTAAAAACTTGCCCTGTTATATCAAAGGGTTTTGAAGTTGAAACCGAAATGACAATTCACTCACTTTTCCACAATTTAAATGTAAAAGATGTTGTGGTAGATTACAGAGATAGGCCAAAAGGCAGTGTTTCAAAACTTAATACCTATCAAGACGGCATGAAAGTATTAATGATGATATTTAAGCTTTTTAAAAATTATAAGCCGCTTTTGTTTTTTTCTATTGTAGGCACATTTTTACTTGTGTTGTCGGCTATTTTATTTGGAATAATTCTTGCAATTTATTTGGATATAGGCCTTGTGCCAAACTTCCCAACGTTAGTTATTAGCGGCTTTATTGCCGTTGCTGCGTTAATTTCGTATTTTTGTGGTTTTATTTTAGATGTACTTGCAAACAATAAACGGCAAGATTTTGAATTTAAATTAGTGCAAGTAGAGCTTGAAAAAAACAAAAAATAAAAAAATAAAAAGCCAGTTGATATTTAAAACTAAGCTAAAACATCACAATTAACGGAGATGAAAATGAAAGAATATATCGAGGCCGGTGAATGTGTAAAAGTTCACGGCACAAACGGCGAAATTAAACTATACCCTTGGTGTGATGATGCCGAATTTATAAAAAAATTGAAACGATTGTTTTTCTTTAATTCATATGAAGAATACAAAATAAATGGTGTTAAAACGCAAAAAAATATGTGTATTCTAAAACTTGAAAATATAAATTCCATAGAAGAGGCACACAAATTTGTTTCACATATTGCATATTTTAAACGTAGTGATGTGAAACTGCCAAAGGGGCGTTATTTTGCAAGTGATGTTATAGGTCTTAGCGTTAAAAATATTGATACAGGCGAAATTTATGGCGAAATTTCCGATATAACAACTAGACCTATTGGCGATATTTACGAAATAAAAAATAGCGATGGCAAAGTGTTTTTATTTCCTGCTGTAGGTGAATTTTTAAAAGAGATAAATATAGATAATAAAACTGTATTTATAAAGCCTATTGAGGGCATGTTTGAATAATATTGCCGGATAATGCCGAAACTGTATAATAAATAGAAAAAGCATAATGTTTATTGTGATAATTTTTAGAAAACAGCAATACATAAAACGGAGATTAAAATGCGAATTGATATTGCAACACTTTTCCCGGATATGTGCGACGCGTATTTGAACGAAAGTATTATTGGGCGTGCAAAAAAAAATGGGCATATTGAATTTTACACTCATCAAATACGTGATTACACAAAAAACAAACAAAAACAAGTAGATGATTACCCATATGGCGGCGGCCATGGCATGGTTATGCAAGCACAACCGATTTACGATTGTTGCATGGATATTATAAGCCAAAACGAAAAAGCAAATTTACCGCGCCCTCATATTGTTTTTTTAACGGCATCAGGGCAAACTTTAACACAACAGAAATGCGTGCAGCTTTCAAAAAAGCAAAATCTTTTACTGGTTTGCGGGCATTACGAGGGCATTGACGAAAGGGTTATATCCTCGCTTGCAAACGAAGAAATTTCTATTGGAGATTATGTTATAACAGGCGGTGAGCTTGCCGCATTGGTGATTGCAGACAGCGTTTTTAGAATGTGCACAGGTGTTTTAAAAAGTGCCGAGGGTTTTGAAAACGAAAGCCATTTTAACGGCCTGCTTGAGTATCCGCAATTTTCAAGGCCGGAAGTTTGGAACGGGCAAAGTGTTCCGCAGGTTTTGTTATCGGGGCACCATGCGAAAATAGAAAAATGGCGCGAAGAGCAATCTTTGTTGCGAACTAAAACAAAAAGGCCCGATTTGTATAAAATTTATACAGACAAGCAAAAATAATTCAAGGATGTTTATGCTTGTTTTGTTGAAAACTGTTAGCTATTTTACACAAATATGTTGATAATTTTTGTAAAATGTTATGATGAACTACAAAAAATATTACATTTGTTAAAATGTGTTGACCGTTTGCTATGATTTGGTATAATATAGTTGTAAGAAGAGAATAATCAGTTACTTTATAAATATGTGTAATGTATTGTAATGTTTAAATGTCTTTGCATTATTTAATATTTTTAATAACATCTATAAAATAGTATTAGTTTAGGAGCGTTTAACTATGTTTGTAAAAGAAGTTTCGGTAGAAAATCAGGTTGGCTTACATGCCCGCCCTGCAACATTTTTTATTCAAAAGGCAAATGAATTCAAATCTTCAATTTGGGTTGAGAAAGAAGAGCGTCGTGTTAATGCAAAAAGTTTGCTTGGCGTTTTATCTTTGGGTATTGTTGGTGGTACAACAATTCGCATTATCGCCGATGGTTCAGACGAGCAAGCCGCTGTTGATGGCTTAATTAAGCTTGTTAATTCGGGTTTTAGTGAATAATAAATAAACAATATTAACAAAACAGGCGCTGCGTTTATTGCAGCGCCTGTTTTGCTTTGCGTTTGCTAATTTCTTAAATAGCTTTTATTGAAGGAGTAAAAGCTTAAATAATGGCAACAGTATTTGAAAAAGTTAAAATCTTAAGGCTGAACACCGGTGGTGATATTATCCGGGTTTAATGCGTAGTTTGTGTATAATATTGCGCTTGTGCAAACCACAAGGCTTTATATTTGCCCTCAGTGTTAAGCAATTGTTCGTGTGTGCCTTTTTGAACTACTTTACCGCTATCGAATACAACAATTTCATCGCAAAATTTGCAGCTTGATAGCCTGTGTGAAATGCATATAGCGGTTTTTCCTTGCATTATCTCATTGAATTTCGAGTAAACTTCAGCCTCGGCAATTGGGTCTAAAGCGGCGGTGGGTTCATCTAGTATAACAAAGGGCGAATTTTTATAAATGGCACGTGCAATAGCTATTTTTTGTGATTCACCTCCTGATATTTCAATGCCTTTATCGCTTAGATCTTTATATAGTGGGGTGTTAATGCCATCTTTCATTTTATCTAATCGCTCATTAAATCCGGCTTGCTCTAAACAATTTTTTACACGCTCTTCATCATAATTTACACTAGCCGCAACATTTTGTGCAAGTGAATATGAAAGCAATTTAAAATCTTGAAATACAACCGAAAAAACGTTTAAATAATCGCTGTAATTATATTTTTTTATGTCTATTCCATTCAATAATATTTCGCCCTGTGTGGGTTCGTACAAGCGGCAAAGAAGCTTAATAAATGTTGTTTTGCCGCTGCCGTTTTCGCCAACTACCGCAAGGCGTTTGCCAATAGCAAACTTAAAGGATATATTTTCTAAAACATAATTATCGGTATCAGGATATTTAAAACTAACATTTTTAAACTCTATTTCGTAATTGTTATCGTTTCTTTTTTCTGTGGTAAGGCTTCCTTGATACATTACATTCGGTGTTTGCAAAAATTCAAAACATATTTGCAAAAATGCAGCGTTAGATTTCATTACGCCATACACCGTAATTAAAGTTTTTACAGAGCCTGTAAGCTTTATTGCCGAGGCAATATATTGTACAGCAGCGCCTACGCCAAACGCACCTGCAAGCGCCTTTAATGCAACAAAAATATATATTATTCCGGTTGATGCCGCTTGCAATGCCTCTGCAATAGCCATGCAAATTCCAATGCTTTTTTTTGTAAGTTTTGCAAACTCTGAACCGGGTGTAAAAATTTTAATATTTTTTACATAATGCTCGCTTAAAATATGTTGGTTATAAATTCTTAAATCAAGCGCGCGCGATTTATCATCATACAAAGTGCCCGAAAAAAACCCAAAGCATCTATTGCCGAATTTAATGCTGTCGGCAAGGCCTGCAATTTTTGAAATGGCTAATGTATCAAATAAAGAGGCAAAAATCGCAATGCCGGTAATTAACGCTATAACAACAATAATTGTAACAGGGCTGTTTAAAAATAAATAATTTTCATGCGTTGCTTGAAGAATAAATAAATTAATTGTAAGCAAAAAAGCAATAATACAAGAAGTAGTGCTGCTAATAATTCTTGGAAAAATTACCGTTGCAATATAGGGTAAACCCCAGTTTCCAAACTGCGAATTTTGCGATATTTGCGAGTGTAAATCTCTGGTTTTTTTGCTATCGGTAACACAAAAGTCCATACTCATGCGCTTTTTTCGGTATATATCTTCGGGTAAAAACATATTTTCCATCTCTTCGCCGTAAATGTTTTTTCTTCTTAAAACTAAAGCATTTAAAAGCATTAAAACAGCGGCGCTTACAAGTGAGATTACAACCCACATCCAAAGGGTAGTTGCGTTTTTTTCGCCGGATAATTCGCCTATAATTTGCGCCGAAATAAAAATTGCAACATATGGGGTAAGCGCTTTTAAAATTTCGCTAAAAGCAATTGTGTGAAAAAGTTTAGGCGAACTATTATAATATAATTTAAACGCTTTAAAATTTAATTTTACAATTTCTTTAAAAGTTAATTCTTTATTGCCTTTTTTGTTTTTAGCCATTAAAAATTCGCCCCCTCTTGATAATATTTGCTTTGCACATCAAACAAATGCGCATATTTTTTGCCCATTTGCATAAGGTTATCGTGTGTGCCCACTTCTGCAATTTCGCCGTTTTCAAGGAAAATTATCCTATCGCAAAATTTAGTTGAAGCAAGGCGGTGTGAAATAAATACAGAACTATGGTTTTTCGTCATATCGTTATATTTGCTATAAATATCGCTTTCCGCAAGAGGGTCTAACGCGGCGGTGGGTTCATCAAGCACAATAAACGGCGCGTTTTTGTAAAGTGCACGTGCAAGCATTAAACGCTGTGTTTCGCCGCCCGAAAGCTCTATGCCGTCTTCATAAACGTTTTTGCCTATGTGCGTATTAATTCCGTTTTCAAAGCTGTTTATTTTTTTAGTTAGCCCTGCTTTTTCTATGCACTGTTCAACAAGTGCATAATCTATATTTTTTGCCGTTTGCGCTACGTTTTCTGCAATTGTAACATCAAGCACCGAAAAACTTTGAAAAACCGCTGTGAAAAAATCGTAATAATTTTGCCTATTATACTGTTTTATGTCTTGCCCGTTTAAAAGCACCCTGCCTTGTGTTGCATCGTAAAAACCGCACATCAGTTTAACAAGTGTGGTTTTACCGGCACCGTTTAAGCCAACAATTGCAAGTTTTTCGCCATAAGATAATTTTAAATTTAAATTGTTAATTGTATTGTTTTGTGCGCCGGGGTATTTAAAGCTTACATTTTCAAATTCAATTTCATATTTTTCGTTTTCAATTGGTGCAATGCTAATGCCGTTTTCAAATTTAAAAGGCTCTTCAATTTCCACATATTCGGGTATGGCGCTAAGCAAAACACATTGTTTATCAAGGGCTGCAAAATTTTGCAAAAATTGCGTTAGCATTTGCGTAAATGCGCCAACCGCCGAAAAATAAAGTAAAAATTCCGCCGCGGTTAAAGTGCCGCTTAAAACTAAATTAATCAAATATAAATACGCTATGGCGTTTCTTGCAAATGTGAAAATTAATTCTAAAATATCCGATTTTAAATACCTAAGTTCTTGCTTTGTTTTAAAAGCAATGAATAAATTTAAAGCCGAAGTATACATATCATTTATCCATTCGCCCATGCCAAAAATACGGATATCTTTTGCGAATTCTACATCGTGGCTTTTTTTGTTGGCATAGCTAATGTTTTTAATGTGTTCGGCTTTTTCGTCGCTGTGTGCATACACCCATTTGTTAATATGCGCCGTGTAAAAATAACTTATTAAACAAGTAATGCTAACAATTAAAACTACAATAATATTAATATTTAACAATAAAATTATATAAATTATAAATGCAAGCGCCGAGTAAATTAATTTCATAAGCACACCCCATATTGCCTCTGCCGGCGAGGAATTTGACGAGGTTGTTTCAAGCGCTTTTTCAAATTTATTTACTGCGGTTTGCGCTTGTGTATTAGGGTATGAAGTTGTGGCTTTTTTTACATTTAACATAGACAATATATTCACGCGAACTTCAATTTGGCCGGGCATTTGAACATAAACTAAATAGCCTTTAATACCGTTAAGTATAAAAAGTAAAGCAACAAAAATTGAAATTGTTATTAAAAGGTTAGCAAAACTTTCGCCTATTTCAATTTGGCTGATAATTACGGGAACAATTAAAATTTCGCTTAAATTAAGCGCAACATTAACAAATATTTCAATTGCTAACAATAAAAATATACTTTTTCGCCATCGCCACGCAAGCGAGGAAATATATCTTGTGGTTTTCCACATATTGTATTTTGGTTTTGCGTTTTCGTTGTTCATAAGCAAATCCTTTCTATGTATCATTGTTTTGTGTTTTCAAGAATTTTAATTGATATAAAGATGTTTTCTGAATTTATAATATAACAAAACAACATATTTATGCAAGATTGGGGACGAATTGTATGGTATAGGGGACGAATTGCCTAATTATCATTATAAATACATTAATTAATTTTGTATACTGTCTTAACAAAAACTTGACATATTTGTTTTTTATGGTAAAATAAATCATATTAAAAACAGGGGTGCCTTTATGGCTGAGATTTAAACTTTACGTTTATTGTCCCTTGAACCTGATCCGGATAATGCCGGCGTAGGAAGTTTTTACTTGTAGCGGCTTTGTGCCGTTTTGTATAAATTTTTACGCCTGCATTTATATGCAGGCGTTTTTTTATTATGTTTGGAGGTAATTATGACAAAGAATTTATCAAAAACAAGGGCGATGATTGAATGTGCACTATTGGTGGCAATTGGCACGATACTGGCGCAAATTAAAATTATAGATATGCCTTACGGCGGTAGCGTTACATTATTTTCAATGGTACCCTTTGTTCTTATTTCATTTAGGCACGGCTTAACATGGGGGCTTATTTCCGGCTTTGCAAATGGGCTTTTGCAAATGTTGTTTGGTTTAAGTGCGCCGCCTGTTGCTACGCTACTTTCTTTTACGGGCATGATTTTGCTCGATTATATTTTGGCTTTCATGGTTTTTGGCCTTGCTTGCACAATAGCAAAATTATTTAAAAATAAATTAATAGGCGTTGGCGCAGCCTGTGTATTTGTTTGCCTATTACGCTTTTTATGCAGTTTTTTAAGTGGCATATTAATTTGGGGCGCTTATCAATCTTATTACGATTGGGCAGTAAACATGCCTGTATGGCTTTACAGCTTAATATACAACGGCGGTTATATGCTGCCGGAACTTATTATTACCACAATTGCGGTTTTGCTTTTATATAAAGCTGCAACTTTTCTTTTTAGCGCTGTTATTGAAAAAAAGCAATAAACAACTGTTTTGCATTTTTCTGTATAAGATAATGATAGTTTTAATTTTAATAATCGAAAGTTTTGATTTATACCTACAAGGTGCGAATAAACTCGCACTTTGTAGGTATAAATAATTTAATATAAAATTAACCCGTTTTATATGGTGTTTTGCGGCAATTTTACTATTTGTGTATTTTAACAAAATTATCATTAAATTTTTATAACATATTATTTATAGCTAAAATAATGCATAATTTTACATTAGCAATTTATAAAAAAATTATGTATTGTTAATAAATTGTTACCTGTTTTTATACAAAGTAGGAAAATCTTGGGTTTTTATTGTTTTTTCTGTGTTGTGATTTGAATTACATTCCACTAAACTATATATATAAATATGTATTATATATAAAGGAGATGTACTATGGTTAAATTAACACAAAAATTAACATGTAAACAAACAGTTCCATTTACCGATATAAGGCTTGAGGAAATTACTTATTGTTATACTTTAGACAAGCTTAATGAAGAAAATGAAATGTATAAAATAAGCGTTTGTAAAGAAAATAAAAGAAAAATTACTGATCAATATAACAAAATTATAAAATGTGATAGCGAAATTGCAAATTATGTGATACAATTATTACATAATAATTGTGTTGCACCCATTCATTTGTGTGATATATTAGAAGACATAGGTGTTTAGCAGATTTTCAGCGGAGGGGATAGCGTTGAATGTTAAAAGAATAAATGTTTTGATAATAGACGACGATATTGAATTTGCCTATCTTTGTGCGCAAGAGCTGCCGCGAATCTCCGATATGTTTAACTGTGAAATTGCGCGTGACGGTTTAGATGCCCTAAGCAAAATAAAAACAGAAAAATACGATGTTATTGTTTTAGATGCATTAATGCCGATTATGGACGGCCTTGGTGTATTAAATAAAATTTCTGAATTAAAACTTGATAACACGCCTAAAATTCTTGCAATTTCTTCTTGTTGCAATGCGAATGTTGCAAGTGCAATGTTAGAGGGCGGTGCAGATTATTTTATGCCAAAGCCTCATAGCATAAACGAACTTGCTTTAAGAATTCAGTTTATTTTACTTAGCCCTGTGTTTTCAAAGCATTTAAGCAATAATAAAATTAATGATTATAATTATATTCCAAACGATGATGAGGTTTTTGCGCATTTAATTTTAAAGAAAATTATTTCTAAAAAGGTGCTTGAATACGGCATACCAACAAATTTGCTTGGGTATAATTACTCTGTTAGTTTGCTTTGTTATATGTTTGTTTTTAAGCATTCAAACCCAACTTTAACACAGCTATATGAAAACATTGCAAATGATTTTGCAAGCGATTCAAAATGTGTTGAAAATGCTGTAAATACAGCGATGAAAGTTGCGCTTAGAAATAATACGCCGGCACTTAAAAATATAATGCAAATTGCAAATTTAACAAATAAGCACAGTTTTTCAAACAGTAAATTTTTCTCTTTGCTCTTTTTCGACATTGAACAAAATGTTTATTGTTTTAAATAATGTTTACGCTATCTAATGCATAATTAATTTTTTATTTAGGAGTTTGTATGCAAGCTAATAGTAAAAGCCAAACACCCCTTGCCGATAATTTAAGCGAACTTGCCATTTTAGCCCATGATATTAAAGACCCTTTATCGTATGCACTTGTAAGTTTAAATTCATTAAAAACAATAGCAGACGAACTTGAAAACACACCTGAAGATTTTTTTGAAAAATATAATTTCATACATTCGGTTGTGAAAAACAATTTATATCGTGCGCTTAGAATTTCTAATAATATTTTAGATGCGCAATCGATTATTAGAAACGATACGAAATTATTTATTAGCCCTTGCAATATAAGCGAGCTTTTAAAAAGCAATTTGCAAGCAATAAAAGAAGTTTTGCGCCTAAAAAATGCAACTGATAAGTTAATTTTAAATGTGAGCGAGCCTTTTATTGCTTGTGTAGATGAATTTGCACTAGAGCGTGTTATTTTAAATTTACTTACAAACGCAATAAACCACTTGCCGCACACAAATGCAAGCATAATAATTACGCTAAGCCTTAAAGGCGATAATTTTGAAATAGAAGTTAAAGATAATGGCTATGGCATAAAAGAAGAGGCAATACCGCATATTTTCAACAAATTTTACAAACAAACCGATGTTAATTTTCATTCATCTAACGGGGCCGGGCTTGGGCTTTTTATTTGTAAATCTTTAATAACATTACACGGTGGCACAATTGATGTTAAAAGCGTGCCGGAAAAAGAAACGGTTTTCACGGTAAGCTTGCCTTACCAATTAAACGAGGTGCGCGTTGTTACGCTAAACAGCGAAACTCAAACACCATTTACCGAAAAATATGATACTTTATTAAAACATGAGCTTTCCAGTATAGAATAATTTAAAGAATATAAATAATCTTTGCTTTGCTTTGATTATTTATATTTTTTTAATTGGCATAGCCACATGCCAATTTATATAATGTTCGTTCCTCACATTATATAAATAACCTTTACTCCGTTTCGGTTATTCATATTTTTTATTTAAATGGCGTGCCATGCACATGCCAATTTATATAATGTTCGTTCCTCACATTATATAAATAATCTGTAAATTTTAACGTGCCGCTATACTTTTAGGCTTTACTTTACACCAAAAATATAGTAATATATTTAAAGTAGTATTTTGCTATATGGAGAGTGTAAATTATGTCTGTAAAATATAAGCGGCTTTTACTTAAATTAAGCGGCGAAGCCCTTGCGGGCGATAAAGGCTTTGGCCTTTGCGAGCAAGCAATAAATAATATATGCATTGGTATAAAAAATGCAAGCTTGCTTGGCGCACAAATTGCAATTGTTGTTGGCGGTGGCAATTTTTGGCGTGGGCGTTCAAGCGGAAATATGGAAAGAATAAGGGCCGACCAAATAGGTATGCTTGCAACTGTTATGAATTCGCTTGCGGTTGCGGATGCCCTTGAAAATATGGGAGTTGCAGTTAGAGTGCAAACAGCGCTTTCAATGCAACAAATAGCAGAGCCGTATATTCGCAATAGGGCAATTAGGCATATGGAAAAAGGCCGTGTTGTTATTTTAGCTTGCGGAACCGGCAACCCTTATTTTTCAACAGACACTGCAGCAGCACTTAGGGCAGCAGAAATTAATGCACAAGTAATTTTAAAGGCAACTTTAGTTGATGGCGTTTATGATAAAGACCCTAAAAAACACAGCGATGCCATAAAATATGATAAAATAACTTTTAGTAAATTACTTACCGATAATTTAATGGTTATGGATAGCACTGCCGCCACCATGTGCCGCGATAATAACGTGCCGTTCATGGTGTTCTCATTACAAGAGCCCGATAATATTTCAAAGGCAATAAAAGGTGAAAATATTGGCACACTTGTGTGCGAAGAATAAAATATAAGAGGAGGAAGAAAAATGAGCAGTGAAACAAAAAAATACGAAGATAAAATGAACGGTGTTGTTAGCCACTTAAACAAAGAGCTTGCATCTATACGTGCAGGCAGGGCAAACCCTGCGGTTTTAGATAAAGTTAGTGTAGATTATTACGGCGTGGAAACACCTATTCAGCAAGTGGCGGCAGTAAGCGTTGCCGAAGCTAGGGTTTTAACCATAAGCCCGTGGGATGCCTCATTAATGGGCGCAATAGAAAAGGCAATTTACGCATCTGATATTGGAATAACCCCAACTAATGACGGCAGAGTTATGCGTCTTGTTTTTCCTTCCCCAACCGAAGAACGCCGCAAACAAATTGTTAAAGAAGTTTTAAAACATGGTGAAGAGAGCAAAGTTGCCCTTAGAAATGTTAGAAGAGATGCGATAGAAAAATTTAAAGCATTAAAGAAAAGCGCTGAAATAACCGAGGACGATTTAAAAGACCTTGAAGTTGAAATGCAAAAATTAACCGATAAATTTGTTAAAGAAATTGATGGCATTTGCGAGGCAAAGAAAAAAGAAGTTATGGAAATTTAGTTTGCATTTATTTTATTTATAAAATATGCCGTGCCGCGTGCAAAATATGTGCGCGGTATTATTTTTAAAATTGAAGGGTAAAATTAGTGATAGAAAATAATTTTGCAAAAGGCCTAAGCCTTGGAATTATTATGGATGGAAACGGCCGCTGGGCTAAAAAGCGAGGCTTGCCAAGAAATGCGGGCCACAAAAAAGGCGCCGATGTTTTTAAAGATATAATTAGATATTGCAATGAACTTGAAATTGCAAGTGTTACTTTCTATGCGTTTTCAACCGAAAATTGGGTGCGCCCAAAAGAAGAGGTAACCGGCATAATGCGCCTGTTTGGTGAATATCTTATAATGGCGTATGATTATGAAAAAGAAAACAACAAAGTTGTGTTTTTGGGAGATAGAACACCACTTATTGCAAAGCATCAAGAATTAATGAACGACATTGAACAAAAAACCGCAAAAAACACAGGCACAATTTTAAATATTGCGATTAATTACGGCTCGCGCGATGAAATTATAAATGCCGTTAAAATTTTGGCACAGCAAGTTAAAGAAAACAAGCTAAACCCAAATGATATAACACAGCAGATGCTCAGCGATAATTTATACACAAAAGGCCAAAAAGACCCTGATTTTATCTTGCGCCCAAGCGGCGAAAAAAGATTATCTAACTTCATGTTATGGCAAGCTTCCTATGCCGAGTTTATTGATATGGATGTTTTATGGCCGGATTTTACAAGGGCACATTTAGATAGCGCAATTAATGAATACAATAATCGCTCGCGGCGTTTTGGTGGCGTGTAAAGCGTTAAGTTTCATTTATTAATGCACTAATTAATAAGTGCATGCCTTACCATTTGCCAATTATGCTAATTTACATGAACAATTAAGCTATTAGTTTATATTAAGGCGTGCCGCCACAGAGGGCACATGCCAAAAAATCTCCATTGCATACGGAGATTTCAAAATTATTTGTGCTGTGCACAGAATGGAAATTTTCATGAAAATAAGATTGATAACAGCATTAATATTACTTTTAATTTTAGCGCTTGCACTTGCAACCTATGGCACGCTAGCTTTCGATATTATTGTTGCGGGCATTTGCATCTTTGCAATGTGGGAAATTTACAGTGCGGCTAAACTGGAAAAATCGTTATATATTTACATTGTATTTGCCGTGTTATCGCTTGTTGTTCTTTTAGGCTTAAATTATTTAAACGGTATAGTTTTAGCATTTTTAGCATATGCTTTTATTGTGTTTGTTGCGCTTTGTATAATGCGCTTTAGCGCTACAAATTCACTTGGAAAATTCATGCTTGTTTTTTTATTAAATGTAATAGTGTTTGTTTGTTTTTATTCGGTTTTATCAACAAAACATTATTTTCTTCAAAATAATTACGGCTATGATGCCCTTTATTTTGTATTAATTGCATTAAACTGCGCTTGGGGTGCAGACAGTGCTGCATATTTTTCAGGCAGATATCTTGGTAAACGCAAACTTTCACCAACAATAAGCCCTAATAAAACAGTAGAGGGCGCAATTGGCGGAATTATAGGCAGCGTAGCACTAGGGCAAGTTGTAACTGTAATTTACATTTTAATTGCTGGCGATTTAATGGGTTTGGGCTTTGAAACATTGCGCCCACGCTTTTATATATCTATTGCTGTAATATGTGCTGTTGGTGCTGTTTTAGGAATTATAGGCGATTTATTTGCCTCTTGCGTAAAACGCGTATGCGGCGTTAAAGATTATGGATCAATTTTTCCGGGGCACGGCGGCCTTATGGATAGGTTTGACAGCGTAACTTTCACAATGCCTTTTGTAACCCTCTCTTCAATTGTAATTGTAACAAGTATTATTTAAAAATGCTTTTAAAGGAGAGTTTATGCAAAAAAATATTACAATTTTAGGGTGCACAGGCTCTATTGGCACGCAAAGCTTAGAGGTTGTAAGTGCACAAAAATATAATATAATTGGCCTTGCAGCACACAGCAACATAAATTTGCTGCTTTGCCAAATTGAAAAATATAAACCCAAGGCTGTTGCCGTGGTTGACGAAAAATCAGCACAAAAGCTTGCAGATAAACTTAGCGGAACTTTAAATGCGCCTGTTTTGCACAAAGGCAAAAGCGGCCTTGTAAAACTTGCGCAAATGCAGGAAAACGATATTGTTTTAAACGCTGTTGTAGGTATAGCGGGCTTGCCTGCTACTTTAGCCGCGCTTGAATGTGGCAAAAGTGTTGCCCTTGCAAATAAGGAAAGCCTTGTTGCCGGCGGCTATCTTGTTACAAATGCCGCAAAAAAAAGCGGCGCTAAACTTCTGCCGGTAGATAGCGAGCACTCGGCAATTTTTCAATGTTTGCAAGACGAAAATTCCGCAAAAACATTGCAAAAAATATTCCTTACGGCTTCCGGTGGGCCTTTTTTTGGCAAAACTAAAAGCGAGCTTTTAAACATTAAAGCCAAAGATGCATTAAACCATCCTAATTGGGCAATGGGTGCAAAAATAACCGTGGATAGTGCCACATTAATGAACAAAGGCCTTGAATTTATAGAGGCGGCATGGCTTTTTAATTTGCCCAATGAGAAAATTGAAATAATTGTACAAAGGCAAAGCATAATACATTCAATGGTGGAATTTTGCGACAATTCCATACTTGCGCAGCTTGGCGTTCCTGATATGCGAATACCTATACAATACGCATTAACATGGCCAAAACGCGCCGTAGGCTGTGCCCCAAAGCTTGATTTTAAAGCGCTTAAAAATTTAAGTTTTGATATTCCCGATGAAGATGTTTTTCGCTGTTTGCCCGCGTGTAAAAATGCAATGCAAATAGGCGGCCTTGCGCCTTGTGCGGTAAACGGCGCAAACGAACAAGCGGTTAAATTATTTTTAGAAGATAAAATTAGCTTTTTACAAATAGGGGAACTGGCACAAAAAATTCTTTTAAGCAATAATTTTAATTGCAATTACAGTATTGAAGATGTTATGGAATGTGACAAAGCCGCAAGGGCATTTGTAAATGCAAATATTTAATTTTTTTAGAGGTATCGCCTGCGGTATTTTCTAACTTTAAGGAGCATAGAATGCAAAATATATTAAACAGCGTTTTGCCTTTTATTATATCTGTTTTAGCCTCTGTTTTTGTATTTGGTAGCGTTATTTTTATACATGAACTTGGGCATTTTATAGCCGCAAAAAAAAGCAAAATAACTGTGCATGAATTTGCGCTTGGCATGGGGCCAACAATATTTAAAAAAGAAAAAAACGGCACAATTTATGCACTAAGGCTTTTACCTATAGGCGGTTTTGTTAGCATGGAGGGCGAAAACGAAGAAAGCGATGATGAAGGTTCGTTTACAAAAGCGCCATTGCTTAACAGAATTATTGTTATAGTAAGCGGCGCAATTATGAACTTGATTTTAGGCTTTTTAGTGCTTGTTGTAATTGTTAATATGGGCTCTGCCATTATAACAAGAACGGTTGCCGAATTTGACGAGGGCGCAAGCACTAAGGCAAGCGGCTTGCAAGTTAATGATACAATAGTTGCGGTTAATGGCAGACGTTGCTTTACCGCTAACGATATTATTTATGAGTTTGCCAGAACACAAGAGGGCACAGCAGATTTAACGGTTGAAAGAAACGGGCAAACAATAGAGCTGGATAATGTTGTTTTTGATACGTATACCGATGAAAACGGCATGAAACAATTAGTGCTTGATTTTAGAGTAATAGGCGAGGAAAAAACTTTCTTTAATGTAATTGAGGGAGCGTTTAACTGGGCGCTTTCGCTTGTAAGAATGGTAATTGTAAGCCTTGCGGATTTAGTTACAGGCCGCGTTGCAATAAATTCGCTTTCGGGCCCTGTTGGCATTGTAACGGCAATAAGCGAGGCATCCAGCATGGGGCTTGAAAATTTATTGCTTTTAATGGCGTTAATCTCAATTAATTTAGGCGTTTTTAACCTATTGCCCGTTCCTGCTTTAGATGGCGGCCGCTTGCTGTTTTTAATTATCGAGGCAATAAGAAGAAAACCACTGCCGCAAAAATATGAAATTGCAGTTAATGCGGCGGGCTTTTTACTTTTAATTGGGCTTATGCTCTTTACAACATTTAACGACATAACAAGGCTTTTAAATTAGGGTGGTAATAATTGAACACATACCGCCTGTCAGTGCCCTTTTTGGCGCTTTTTGTTTCTTCGTCCTTGCTTTGCGCCAGCAAAGCTTTGGATTTTATAACATTATACTAATTGTATAATTTTTATGATTATTACAAAAAGCTTTACATGTTATTTGGATTATCTCGGCTATTTTGGTTATATCGCATATGCCAATTACGCCAAAAAAACAGGTGATTTTTACAGCTGCCTTGTTTTTGCAAGCCTTAAAACGGAGGTTAAAATGCCTATATCACGTAAAATAACAAAAGAAGTTAAAATTGGAAAAATAAAAATAGGGGCACAAAATGCCATAGCTGTGCAAAGCATGTTAAATGCACCGTTAAATGATGTAAATGCCAACATACAGCAAGCGCTTCGTTTGCAAAATGAAGGTTGCCAAATTGTTAGGGTTACGGTGCCAACAAAAGAACACGCAAATTTAATAACACAGCTTAAAAAAAGCATAGATATCCCTGTGGTTGCCGATATACATTTTGATTACAAAGCCGCTTTGGCATGTGCTGAAAACGGTGTTGATAAAATTAGAATTAACCCCGGAAACATAGGCGATGATGATAAGATTAAACAAGTTGTTAAAGCTTGTCAAAATTATAATATTCCAATAAGAATTGGCGTTAATGCAGGCAGTTTAGAGGAACATATTTTAAAAAAATACGGCAAACCCACGCCCGAGGCTTTAGTGGAAAGCGCAAATTATCACATTAAGCTTTTAAATAAGTTCGATTTCGATAATATTGTGGTTTCGATTAAATCTTCACATGTTCCTACGGTTATCGCCGCATATGAACAGCTAAGCGCTATGTGCAATTATCCTTTGCACATTGGCGTTACGGAGGCCGGCACATTTCGCATGGGGCTAATTAAATCGGCAATGGGAATAGGCACGCTTTTAATGCAGGGAATTGGCGATACTTTGCGTGTTTCGCTAACAGATGAGCCCGAAAAGGAGATAAAGGCAGGTTTTGACATTTTAAGGGCCGCAGGGCATAATGTAAACGGCGTTGAAATAATAAGCTGCCCTACTTGCGGCAGAACAAATATTGATGTTGCCGCCATTGCAAATGAGGTAGAAACACGCCTTAGCCATATAAAAAAGCCGCTTAAAGTTGCGGTAATGGGCTGTGTTGTAAACGGCCCGGGCGAGGCAAAAGGCGCAGATATAGGCATTGCCGGCGGAAAAGATTGCGCAATGCTTTTTATTAAAGGAAAGCAAATTCGCATGTTGCGCAATAATATAATTGATGAACTATGCGATGAAATAAATAAATTGGTGTGAATTATGTACGAGGAAAATAGCACAAAACCGCGGATTTTAACCTTGTGGCCATTTCTTTGCGCAGAAAGTGAACATGCGCAATTTTTAAGTGATGTTTATATTGAACGGGTAGAAGTTAATCGCAAAAATTCAAGTGCACTTATAGTATATGGTACAAATAAGCCGTTGAAATTTCAAACTGTTGAATATTTAAGGCAAAGTTTATCGCCTTTATTTGAGGCCCTAAGTTTAAATACTTTGGGTTTTTTTCCGTTTAGTGAATTAACAAGTGATGTGGTGCTTGATATTATTTATGAAATGCGTGCAAAAGGCATGCCTATAAATGGATTTATGCAAGATTTAAACGTTGATATTGAAAATACAGATGGAACTACCTCTTTAATTTTAAACCTTAAAAACGGTATTACGCTGTTAAGTGAAATAAATTTTGATAAGGCCTTGCAAAACGAAATATTAACACGAACAGGTGAAGAAATATGCGTTAAGCTTATTTGCGGCGAGCAAATTACAGCGGCTAGCGTTGAAAAGAAAATTCGAAAAAAATTGCCACCTGCAAAAATTGTTCAAAATAGCGGCAATATTATTGAGATTGAGGGAGTGCAAACCGAGGCAACACCATCTAAATTATTAATAGGCCAAAATTTCAAGCCAAAACCCTCAGATTTTACAAACCTAATTGATGCCGCAAAAGCACAGGGCAAAGTAATAGTTTGGGGCGATGTTTTTTATACCGCGGAAAGCGGAAAATGGCGTAAAATCATAACTATTAGCATAACAGATTACACGGGAAGCATTAATGTTAAAGTTTTTATAGAGCCAAATGCAAGCTCGGCAAAATGGGATAATATAGAAAAAAACGACACCTTGGTTATAGAGGGCGAGTGCATATACGATAAATACGAAAACGATTATGTTATTTACCCTAAAAATGTATTGCAAATTCAGCGCAAATTTCGTGGAGATAACGCAGAAAACAAGCGTGTTGAATTTCATTTACATACAAAGCAAAGCAGTATGGACGCTTTTTGCGACACAAAAGCTATTGTTAATTTGGCGCACAAAATGGGCCATAGGGGCGTTGCCATAACCGACCACGGTGTTACGCAAGCTTTTCCCGAGGCAATGCTTGCCGCAGACGCAATACGAAAGAAAAACCCCGATTTTAAATTGGTTTATGGGCTTGAAGCCTATTTTGCAGACGACATGGTGCCCGTTGTATATGGCGCTGCAAAACAAAAAATTACCGCCCCTGTTGTGGTGTTCGATTTAGAAACCACCGGCCTTTCACCCACGCAAGACAGAATAACGGAAATAGGCGCAGTTGTTTTGGAAAACGAAAAAACAGGCGATGTGTTTAACACATTTGTAAACCCTAAGCGCGCCCTATCGCCAAAAATAATCGAGCTTACCGGAATTACAGACAGCATGTTAAAAGATGCGCCAAGCGAAGAAGAGGCGCTAAAAAGCTTTTTTGAATTTGTAAACGGGCGTGTTTTAATTGCACATAATGCGCACGGATTTGACGTTCGCTTTTTAATTGAAAGCGCTAAACGCTGTAATATTAAGTGCGATTTTACCTATATAGACACCTTGCCGCTCGCGCAATCGCTTTTTGGCGGCCTTAAAAATTATAAGCTTAACACAATAGGCAAACATCTTAAAATTCCAAAATTTAATCATCACCGTGCCAGCGATGATGCGCTTGCACTTGCAAGAATTTACATTCAATTAATAGAAGAATTAAAGCATTTAAACATAAATAATATCGAAGATATAAATATGGGGCTTGGCGGTTTTAAAGAGCTTTCAAAAAAAAACCACCACCTTATTATTCTTGTAAAAAACAGTGTAGGTTTAAAAAATTTATATCGTCTTGTTTCAATGGCGCATTTAAATTATTTTTATAAAGTGCCTCGTATTCCACGCAGTGTGCTTTCAAAATACAGGCAAGGCTTAATTCTTGGCTCTGCTTGCGAGGCAGGCGAGTTATATAGGGCGGTAGTTGAGGCAAGAAGCGATGAAGAACTTAAACGCATTGCATCATATTATGATTTTCTAGAGGTGCAACCATGCGCAAATAACGAATATATGGTTCGTAAAAATATCGTAAACAGCATGGCAGATATCGAAAATTTCAACAAAAAAATAATAGAACTTGGCGAAGAGCTTAATATCCCTGTTATAGCAACAGGAGATGTTCATTTTTGCGAACCGTATGAAAATGTATACAGGGCGGTTTTACAAGCCGGAAACGGCTACGACGATGCTGATAACCAAGCGCCGCTTTACTTTAGAAATACCGAAGATATGCTTTTACAATTCGATTATATAAGCCCACAAAAAGCACACGAAATTGTAGTTGAAAACCCAAATAAATTGCTTGATATCATAGAGGGTGATATCCGTGCAATACCAAATGGTTTGTTTATACCATCTATCGAGGGAGCAGAGCAAACTTTGCGTGAAGACACCATGAACAGCGCTATTTTGCGTTATGGTAACCCTTTGCCGCAAATTGTAAACGAACGCCTAGAGCGCGAGCTTAATTCAATTATTAAACACGGGTTTGCGGTTTTATACGTTATAGCGCAAAAAATTGTTAAAAAAAGCGAAGAATACGGTTACCTTGTTGGCTCGCGCGGTTCTGTTGGTTCGTCTGCTGTTGCGCATTTTGCGGGCATATCCGAGGTAAACAGTTTACCGCCGCACTATGTTTGCACCGAGTGCAAATTCAGCGAATTTTTCACAGACGGCGCCGTTGCCGATGGCTTTGATTTGCCGGACAAAAATTGCCCGAATTGTAACAGGAAATTAGCGGTAGACGGCCACGATATTCCCTTTGAAACTTTTCTTGGCTTTGATGGCGACAAAGTTCCCGATATTGATTTGAATTTTTCGGGCGAAGTTCAAAGCGTTATACATAAATACACAGAGGAGCTTTTTGGGCAAGATTATGTGTTTAAAGCCGGCACTATAAGCGGCCTTAAAGATAAAACCGCCTTTGGGTATGTTAAAAAATATCTTGAAGAGCGAAACAGCGTTATTAACAGGGCGGAAGAAAACCGCCTTGTACAGGGTTGTGTTGGGGTTAAGCGCACAACAGGCCAACACCCGGGCGGCATGGTTGTTGTGCCAAAAGGCTATGATATCTACGATTTCTCGCCAATTCAACACCCGGCAGACGACAAGGAAAAAGGCGTTATAACAACACATTTTGAGTTTAAATTTTTACATGATACAATTTTGAAATTAGATGAGCTGGGGCACGATGTTCCCACCATGTACAAATATTTGGAAGACGCAACTGGCATAAAACCCGAAAGCGTGCCAATGAATGATGCAAAAGTGTTATCGCTTTTGGTAAGCACAGATGCACTTAATGTTAGCGCAAAAGATATAAACAGCCAAACGGGAACGCTGGGAATACCCGAACTTGGAACACATTTTGTGCGAAATATGTTAATTGAGGCACAGCCTAAAACTTTCGGAGATTTAATACAAATAAGCGGCCTTTCACACGGCACCGATGTTTGGACAGGCAATGCGCAAGATTTAATTAAAAACGGCGTTTGCACTATTTCTGATGTTATTGGAACACGTGATAGCATCATGACATACCTTATGCACAAAGGGGTAGACCCATTAAGCGCATTTAATATAATGGAAAAAACACGAAAAGGCGTTTATGCAAAAACAGGCATGCCAAAGGAAACCCAAACACTATTGCGTGAAAATAAAATACCCGACTGGTATATTGAAAGCTGCACAAAAATAAAATATATGTTCCCAAAAGCGCATGCGGTTGCCTATTTAATTGCGGCAATAAGGCTTATGTGGTATAAAATTTACGAGCCCATTGCCTATTATTCAACTTTTTTTACCGTGCGTGGTGAAGACATAGATTACGAGGCGGCACTTGGCGGCGTTAGCGTTGCAAAGCGTGCAATGAATACCGTAAACGCAAGGCTTAAAAACGAAAAAAAGGCAAAAGATGAAGACATTTTAAACACGCTTCAAATTGTGAACGAAATGCTTGCACGCGGCTATGAATTTTTGCCCATTGAATTGGGAAAAAGCATGGCAAAACGCTATGTAATAGAAGACGGAAAAATTCGTTTGCCGTTTATGGCGCTTAAAGGCCTTGGCGATACGGCGGCAATTGCGCTTGAAAAGGCAACAATTAACGGGCAAAAATACCTTTCTGCGGAAGAATTGCAAAACGTTGGCGGCATAACAAATTCTGTAATAGATTTACTTGATAATGTAGGCGCTTTAGGCGATATGCCAAAAACAAACCAAACTTCATTTTTTGGGTAGCCAAACAGATGTAATACGAACACGTTTTTTATTTAGCCAAAAGCCCAAAAACTGCGGCAGTGCACCTAGTACTCTGTGCAACCCAAAACTTTAATATCTGCTTGCTATTTTTGCCCAAACCTGTGTTGTCGTCCATCGGAATACATACAGTATTCCTCAGTCCTCCGCCTTGTTTTAAACAAAAATAGCTGCACATCTATTATAAACTTTTGAATTACACAGAGTACTCATAAGGCGAAAGCCTTACATCGGCACACTTTCTTGTTTTAGAACTTTTGGCGGTAT
>CAYJGM010000018.1:0-31443 GCA_964369495.1 uncultured Bacteroides sp.
CCACCTTGCTTGCCAAACGATAGACTTTCTCGGCAGAGATAGACGTACTTCCTGTGATATTATACACTTCATCCTTGTTAGGCAACTCAATAATCTTTTTAAGTCCTTCGATAAGATCATCCATATGTAACGGAAAAAACAGCTTGTTACTATTAAAAGAAAGCTCATTTGAGTTCAAAACTTCATCAAAGCAACAGCTCAGAAAATCTTGACGATTTGAGACACAGACCGAATCGTAGAGGTTTCCCACACGAACTATGATACTTGAGATATTGAATGTTTTGGCATACTGCTTCACAATGTTTTCAGCCTGAGACATATAAATCGCAAGATTAGTACGAGGACACACCTCGGTTGTTTCAGAAATCCGACTTTCTGTTTCGCCATATACATCTGTAGAGGAAAGGAATACAACCTTTTCAGTAGATAACCCTTTTAAGCTCCGCATAATTTCAATTATAAAATTAAAATAGCCGTTGATGTTTTCCATCTTGTCTGCTTCTGCAAACATTTTCTCACCCAGTACAACAACCTGCGGATTTATTGAGCTAACAATTCTCTTAATGACGGATTGTTTGTCGCCAAGTTTAAAAAAACGGTATTTAATTCCCGACATTAAATCACCTGAAAAATCCTCCTCCGATAAAAAGTAGACATCGTGACCTTCTTTATGCATCTTCTCAAGAAAACTTTTTGCAATGCCACTTTGTTCTCCTGCGTAAATTATTTTCATATTAACTTTTCTCCTCTTGTTATGATAGCCACGTGTAAAACCGGCAAACCCCTTTATCGATACAGTTTTAAACGTGTTCTTTTTATATTTATCGCTCTAGCGATTAATTATTACTTAAATATCATAGAAACAATCAACTCTGTTTAGGCATAAATAATTAAAGGTGAAACCCAAACAAAAAGAATTGATTATTATCTACCGACAACTGCCATGTTGGCAATTATATTTTGAGGTGCTTTTTCTAAAATTATCTTTTTGTATTTACATCTATCTATTTATATTAATGCAACAAACAGTTTAAGCTAAATCTGACTAATCACTAATTTTAGCATTTCACTCCAAAGAATACCACAAAAAAACATACAAAATATTTTATCAGGGAGCAAAAACTCTAACTATTTCCATACTCATAAAAAAAAGACAACATATATTTATTTAAACTAAACATGTATGCTGTTATATATATTGTAATAATCAATAATATAAAATTATAGCACAATCACTCGATAATTACAATATTTTTTTTCAGTTATAACATTTTTTACTTTCGGTTGTAAAATTTTACTATTGGATCGGCTTTAATAGCCATGTGAGGCACCCCAATGAGTATTCCGGATTTTACAAACGGCAAATGGATAACACGCACACCATGGGAACCCTAACTCAAAAACACTATTTCAAAGACTACGGCAAAGTTTTAATAGTAATCGAGTATGGAACAGAAGAAACATGGAGTGAACTTGTGCTATCTTTTCCGTTGATATATGATGTTATGAACAATTGGGGCGCAAACCACGGCGCAATTAGCCGCGGATATATCGGCGCAAACGTTATAACAATGTGTTCTATGTTATGAATACCTGTTTGTATTCACAATGTTGAGGATAGCAATATCTTCCTCTCTGCCCGCACGGAATGCCTTTGGACTGGACAAAGAGGGACCGGATTACAGAGTGTGTAAGACTTATGAGGCGTTTTATAATTGAAATTCATAGTAATATTTAACGATAAATAACATTAAATTGTTATATATTTTATATAATCCTTGTAATTAATTGCACATATTTTTTAAAGGTTTTCTTTGTTTATAGCGGTGCAAAATTTGATGCTTGAGTATAAATTTGTGCTGTGCTATGATTTTAAAACATAAAACAACTATCGTTAATATCAAAAATAAAATTAGCAGTTTGTTTTAACAATAAACAACACCCGTAAACGCAAAGTGTAGCATCTGTTTGGCACTTTTACAACACTGCAAAATATATACAACAGCTATTATGAGTTTATATTTTGACCACATGAATAGCCACAGACAGCTTTGGAACATATGTAAACAAGAGCGTTAAAGAGCGCTAAAGAGCAAGTGAAATCGAGTGGAAATGGCTATAAAGCGTTATAAATACTGCGAAAAATATTAATAGAGCAATTCAAAACGCAGAGGCCCGGAGTTCGAGTCTCCGCACTTCGACCAAAAACGTCGATATATCGTTAGATATATCGACGTTTTTTGTTTATTAGCGTGGGTTTTGGCACTTGACCACATGAAATCCCACAGACGGAATAAATCGTTTTTTTGTGTTATGGGCAAAGCATAGAAAAGCATAAAATAATATTTGCTGTAATGACATGTCAAACTATCCTCCTTCTTGCACGAGTTGTGCTATGTAAATAAATTGCTTTCGGAAAATAAAAAAGACCTTACATGTCAAGAGTTTGTGAATGGGTTTGTGTTTTATTATCAATACTATTCTGTTTAAAAACTTCATGTTTTGTTTATCCATAAGGTTAAACAGGTAAGATTGCGACAGCGAACATTTTATTCATCGTTGTAAGATACGTAAAATAAATTAATCTGAAGTACCAAAACGATATGTGAGGTTATTAAAATCAACTAAACCATAAGGGTGCCCTAAATTAGGGCTTCCTTTAAATAAGATGCAGCCCTAAAAAAGGATTTCATCTTTCAACATAAAAGCAATAATGTATGTTTTAAAATAGGTTGCGTATTGTATGTTACGTTACAATTGATAAAACCAACCCCATCTGTTCATTTTACTATCAATCTTAAAACTACTTACATCTTCAACACCCCACACAAATTCCATATGCTTATTTATCCAACTAATTATTCATATACAGTAAATTACTTTCTTACAATCATCGCATAATTTTAACATTATTTCATCGGCTTTTACATGCGTTTCTCCCACTACGTTTAAATATAATTTTAATTTTGGCTCTGTGCCTGACGGGCGCACAATTACTTGGCTTTTATTTTGCAATTCAAGTGTCAACACATTGCTTTTTGGCAAGCCTGTTTCATTGTTTAAATAATCAACTTTATTAGATATACCATGCTCGCCAAAACTTTCGACGATTCGTAAATTATCTATAATAGCGCTCATTTTCTCCATGCCGCTTGCGCCCTCAAATTCAAATGTCAGCAGTTCATTTTTATAATAGCCATACTCGTCATACAATTCGTTTAATACCTGAATTAGCGTTTTATTTTGCTTTTTATAATATGCCGCCATCTCGCAAATAAGCATACTCGCTATTATCGCATCTTTATCACGCACAAAACTACCTGCAAGGTATCCGTAGCTTTCCTCAAAGCCAAAGATAAAGCGTTCTTCTTCGTTGGTTTGCTCTAAAATGCCTATTTGCTCGCCTATAAATTTAAACCCTGTTAAAACATTGATGAGCTCTACACCATATTTTTTGCAAACTGCACTGGCAAGCTGTGTTGTTACTATTGTTTTTATGGCAAGTGGTTTATTGGGCATTGTGTTGTTTTTTATTTTTTGCGTGCAAATATATTCAAGCAACATAACGCCCATCTCGTTGCCGTTTATCATGTAATAGCCGCTTTGTGTGGGCACCGCTACGCCAACCCTGTCGCAATCCGGGTCTGTCGCAAGGCAAAAATCTGCATTTATTTCCTGCATTTTTTTAATGGCAAGCGTCATTGCCTCTTTTATCTCGGGGTTTGGGTAAGGGCATGTTGGAAAGTTTCCGTCGGGTTTTTCTTGCTCTTTCACAACTGTAATGCCAATGTTTCCAATACGGCTTAATATTTCTCTAACGGGTTTATTTCCGGCGCCGTTTAAAGGGCTATATACTATGTTTAAATTCTCTGTTACAGGGTTAATGCTTAAACTTTTAACTTCTTCGTAGTATTCGTTAATAACATCATCGCCTATGTATACAATTTTACGTTCGTGTAACATTTTATCAAAACTAGGCATTTCATCGACAAAATCATTTTCTTTTGCTATATATGCGGAAATTTTATCTGCCGCATCAAGCGTGATTTGGCAGCCATCTGCACCATAAACTTTAAAGCCGTTATACTTTGCAGGGTTATGGCTTGCGGTAATGCACACACCTCCACCGCAATTTAATTTGCGCACGGCATAAGAAAGCATTGGCGTTGGCATAAGCTCGCTGTAAATGTATACCTTAATGCCTGTTTTTGCTAAAGTTGCCGCAGTGATTTTTGCAAATAAATCGCTTTTAATACGGCTATCATATGCAATTGCGCACGATTTATTTCCAGCCTCATTAAGCAAATAGTTTGCAAGCCCACGTGCGGCTTTTGCCACTGTGTATATATTCATTCTGTTAGTGCCAACGCCTATAATTCCACGTAATCCGCCAGTTCCAAAAGTTAAATTTTTGTAAAATGCATCTTCAATTGCATTTTTGTTATCACTTATAGCATTTAATTCCTCACGTAAATCTTTCTGCAAATCCGTTTTTTTATTCCAGATATCGTATGAATTCATCATGTTCCTCGTTTAATAATTTTTAATTTATGAAAACAGGCTTATATAATAAAATAAAAAACACTATGTCTTCATAATTGAAGTTATAGTGTTTTTTACACATTTCGGGCAATTATGGTTTGAATACATCATATTCCATAACAAATACCGCACCCGCCCAAATATTTATGTAGTATCGACACTATATAAACTTAGCTAAATACACAATTAAATAGTACAATGCAAACTTACAACAATAAATTACCAGTACATTTTCCAATCTTTCAAAAGCCTTGTTAAAGCCTCCATGTAAAAATAATCGCCCCATGTGTTACATTCATTTACACCGCGGTTTTGGCATGTGTTGTATTTAGAAGATTTACCATAAGTGCCATGCAGAATTATTCCGTTAGATTTTGCATAATCTTGCACACTGCATTTTTCAATTATTGCTTGTAAAATTTTCTTGGCTGTGTTTGTGTAATATTCCGCCTTTTCTTTGGGCAGATATTTGCTCATCTCAAGCATACCGCAAACGGCTATAACAGCGGCAGAGGAATCTCTTGGCTCGTTCGAACCATCATTAAAGGTAAAATCCCAATAGGGCACTAAATCGCTTGGCAAATTTTCGATAAAGAACTTTGTAACACGCTCGAAAAGCTCGATGTATTTTGCATCTTTCACATATTTATACGCAAGCGCAAAGCCATAAACACCCCATGCTTGCCCGCGCGCCCACGCTGAACCATCTTTATAGCCTTGGTGTGTTACACCTTTTAACGGCTCGCCTGTAATTGGATCAAAATAATACGTGTGGTAAGTTGAATTGTCCTCACGCACTATATACTTCATCGTGGTTTTGATGTGTTTTGTTGCTTTTTCGGCGTATTTTGCATCGCCTGTAACATCGCTTGCCCAATATAAAAGTGGCATGTTTAAAAGGCAATCTATAATTAAACGCCTGTGCTCCGGGTGGCCTATTGGCCCCCACGCTTGAAAAAATTCGCCATTTTCCATAAAGCGTGTAAGCAAATAATCTGCCGCTTTTATTGCCGCAGTTTTTGCAATTTCATCGCCTGTTAATTTATACGCAGCCACGCATGAAAGAGAGTATAAAAAACCCATGTCGTGGTTATCTATTTCATGCATTATATCTATGCGGTTATTAAAATTTTTAACATGCATAAGCGCTGCATTTTTATATTTTTCATCGCCTGTATGCTCAAAGCTTAGCCAAAATTCACCTGTGTAAAAACCGCTTGTCCAGCTTTCATTTTCACGTGGTGTATAAAAGCCGTTCTCGCTGTTATCTACTTGGAATTTGCCTTTAAATGCGTCTATATTTTTTAAAACTTGCATACAGGCTGTATCAAGGGCTTTTTTGAAAATAATGTTTTCCATTTTAATCTCCATTCTGTGTAAAACACAAATAGTTTTGAAAAATCTCCGTACAGAGTGGAGATTAATTGGCATATGCGTAGCACCGCCATTTTAACAATTGTTAGCATAATTTTTCACGCTAAGTAAACCCCTTTAACCGGTTTTTGTATATTATTTGCAACTATACATTTTATTTTGCTTATTTTTGGTTACCATTAATCTTTAATTTCAAGCAAACAGGCCGTTTTAATATTAAAATTGTATAAATTGCTACTCGTTTTATAATCTTTAACATAACCTATGGTTTTTTTACTATATGTTCTTAAACATATTTCGCTTATAAGGGCATTTTTTGAAAATTGATTTAAATTCAATGATAACTGCCCGCCCGTTGGCACAAAAACAAGCATAAAGCTTGCATCTTTTGCACATGCACAGCAATTATGCAATTTGTTTTGCGTTAAAATTAAATGTTGCGCCGGCATAAGTTTTTCATACGGCATAGATGTTAAATATTCTTTTGCAAGCACACATTCATTTGCCGCCGGCAACTTAATTGCGTCGTACCATTTCATTTGTTTGGGGCTTTCGTAAATAACTTGCTGTTCGCCGTCTTTCAAAAAGTTCCAAACGCCATCTGCGCCATAGGTTATGCCGCCTATTGAACCCGATAACACACTTTGCCAAAATGCATAGCTTACATCGCATGGTAAAAATACATGCCCTGCGTCCCAACCTTTTAGCCCTTCATAGCATATTTCACCGTTTACAACAGGCTTAATATTTTGCTTTTGCCATTCGGCTAAACAATATTTGTATGTATAATCTTGGTTTTCATCGCCGTGGGAACTTTGAACCATATTAAAATCAAGGCAATTGCTGTTTTCAAAATATTCACCCGGCACAGTTCCCGTATGCGCTGTTATAAGTCTTTTATGTTTATCAATTTTTTTTACATACTTTGCTATATCTGTATAAAAATTAATTACACCATCGCCTTTAAAATTATCATCACCGCTAATTATCCACACAATATTTGCACTAGCAAGTTTACTTACCAATATTTCTACATATTTTTTTGCCTGCTTTAAACTCATTCGCTGTGACATTGGGCGTGCTTTGTACAATAAATCTTCACGTGCATTTGGCACAAAATCGTACCATAAAAGTACAATGGCAACAAGCAAGCCTTTTTCATTTGCATAATTAACTAAATTTGAAAGGCGTATAAAATAATCTTCTTTTATATCATCATAATTATATGTGCCATCGTTATTTTTTGAAAAAGGCAAATATTCATCTATGGGCTTTAAGCGTGTTTCGTATTGTGGTAGGGCACAAATTTGCACTGCGTTAAAGCCTTGTTCGCTTCTATAATCTACATATTGCTTCCACTCGCTTTGTGTTACATAACCACCTGCCGCCCAAGCTGTGTCTGCAAGCCAAAAAAACGGCTTATCGTTAAAAACAAAACTTCTTTTATCTTTTGAAACTTTTAAATAGTTATTATTTATATTTTCAATCATAAATATGGCTATTCCTTTCTTTGAAGTGCTTAAAACAACCATAAAAGATGGCTATATTGGCGCCATGTTTTTCAAGCTAATACTAAAAATATTTCTTATTAAAATGTACTTTTCGTTTTTCATGCGGTTTTAATTCTATGTTGCAAAAATCCATAAGCTTTTTCTTTTTTGTATTTTCATATTTTAACACAATGTAATTTTGGTTATATTCATTAGTGTTTTCTACAAGCACTGTGTTTTCATCAAGCCAATTTTCATTAACCGTGCCATAATTTAGCCCGTGCCCAAAAGGATAAAGCGGCTTGCCGTTAAAATATTTATATGTCCTGTTTTTCATGCTGTAGTCTTCAAATGGCACAAGTTCGTCATCGTTATTATAAAAAGTTACGGGCAATTTTGCACTTGGCGAAACCTTGCCGTAAAGAATATCTGCAAGCGCATTTCCACCTTGTGCACCAAGGTAAAAGCACTGCAAAACAGCATCTGCTTTTTCATCTGCCAGGTTTAAATCTAAACAGCTACCGCTAACATTTACAAAAATAATCGGTTTATTTAATTTTGCAACTTCACGCAATAAATTTTGCTGTACTTTAGGCATTGCGATACTTTGTTTATCGCCGCTTAGTGTGCCGTTATAAGCGTCTGTTTCCTCGCCCTCAAAATGCGGGCTAATACCCATGCACATAATTATTACATCGCTGTATTTTGCGGCTATTATGGCTTCTCGCAAAGGCTTTTCTTCCCATGCGTTATTATTTTCACTTATATAATCGCAACCCTTTGCATAAAGCACTTTTTCTTTTGTTGCATTTTGCAAGCCATTTAAAATTGTGCTGTGCTCGCTCATAGTTCCGCTGTAATTGCCCAAAAGTACGCTTGTTTCGTTTGCATTTGGGCCTATTACGGCTAGCTTTTCGTTGCCTTTAAGCGGTAAAACACCATTATTTTTCAAAAGCACTATGCTTTTTTGTGCCATTTTTCTGTTTAAATCACGGTGCTTATCACAATCTACAACGCTGTAAGGAATATTGTCATACACGCAGTCATCATCAAACATACCAAGTTCAAAACGTGCTAAAAAAAGCTTTTCAACGGCAAATGTTATATCATTTTCGGTTAATAATCCTTGTTCAACCGCCTTAGCTAAACTTTTAGGTATTTTATCTTCCTCGTTTAATAATTGGCACCCATTTTTAATTGCAAGTGCCACACTTTGCACCATGTTTTCGGTTGCTTTATGGTTTTTGTGTATGTCTGTAATGGCGCCACAATCTGAAACAACATATCCGTTAAAACCTAATTCATTATATAAATAATCTTTTAAATAAGTTTTGCTTGCACACGCGGGCTCGCCGTTAATTTTATTATATGCGCCCATAACTGCGGCAGGTTTTGCGTTATCTATACAATATTTAAACGCCCATAAGTAAGTATTATTTAAATCGAATTCAGATACTTTTGCATCAAAAAAATGTCTTTCATTCTCAGGCCCGCTGTGAACGGCATAATGCTTAATTGTTGCATCTAATTTTCTATATTTTTTATCGTCACCCTCTTGCAACCCTTTTATAAATGCCGTTCCCATTCTTCCTGTTAAAAGCGGATCTTCTCCGTATGTTTCGTGCCCTCTGCCCCATCTTGGATCACGGAAAATATTTATGTTTGGTGACCAATATGTCAAACCTTGATAAATAAGTGTATCGCCAAATTTTTTATACTCGTTATATTTCGCACGTGCTTCATCTGATATAGCCGTTGCAACCTCATTAAGTAATTTTTCATCGAATGATGCCGCCATTGCAATAGGCTGCGGAAATACAGTAGCAACGCCACTTCTTGCAACGCCGTGCAAGCACTCGTTCCACCAATTATAAGCAGGGATAGAAAGCCTTTCAATTTCAGCAGCTTGGTAATGCAGTTGGTTGCATTTTTCTTGTAATGTCATCTGTGCCACAAGCTGTCTTGCACGCTGTTTAAACGATTTCAACATTTTCACCTCTATTATTTTATAAGTGTTTCAAATAAATCGTGGAACAATTCGTCCCTTTTAATATGGTTTACACATTGTATAAGGTGCCTGCTTTTATCAATTGAGTAAACCTTATCATAACTGGGTATTGGGCTGTGCTCTAAATTGGCCGTCATGTACTTATCGTCATCATTAAGCAGCCATGCAACCGCAGTTACATCCCAAATAACACGTGACCACACCCTGTTTTTTGCGTATGCCTCGGCTGTGTTTACAACGGTTTTTACAAGGTAATTGCAAAGTTCATTTTTGCCGTTTATCCAATGGTAAAGTTCAGGGCCTGAAATTGCAAAGCTATCCACAACACCCATGCACGGTAAAATAACAAGCGGAGCACCGCAAGCAAACACAACACGCGCCGCCGCTATATCTTGGCATAGATTAAATTCGTATTTTATGTTGTTATCAAATTTATTTCCGCCAAGCCACACAATAACTATGTTTTCTTTTATTGATGGCTCTATTAAAAGCGCTGAGGCAATATTAGTTATGGCGCCTATTGCAACAACATATAAAGGGTTATCGCTTGTGTAGTTTTTCGCAAGGCTAACTAAATGCTGTGCCGCAGCTGATTGAACGGGTGTTTTTTCGTCTTGTAAATATGTTTTAGAACCCTTAAAAACTTTATTATCGTAACCGTTAAAGCCGCCAAGTTTTAATATTTTAAAAACCTCACAATAACTTTTTTCCATGCCATCTTCGGGCGAGCTTGAATTATCATTCCAAAATGGGGCGGCATATATTGCCTTTGTTGTTAGCTTATGTGTTGATTTTAAAAGATACGACAATGCGAATTGGTCATCAACTTCATTAAACAAATCCGTATCTATAACTACATCAATTTTACCTTTTGGCACTTTTAAATTATTAAAATATTGTTGCTCTGTCATGTTAAGAACTCCTTATATCTCATCTATACACGCTTGCACAAGCTCTGAAAGACTACCCTCGGCAAGGCAAATATAATTATCGGATGCGCCATAGTAAAGTTTAATTGTGTCGGTTTCATATTCTGCTATTGCACCGCACGCAAAAATTGTGTTATCACAATTACCATGCCTTTCATATTCTTCTTCGGGCGCCATAATATAGCTGTTTGTTTTGCCTATAACTTTCCAAGGTTCGTTTAAATCTAACAACATAGCACCTAAATAATAATATGTGCCGCCTGCCGGGCTAAAAACGCCATGAATAATTGTTAGCCAGCCTTTATCTGTTTTAATTGGCGGTGTTGGCCCAATTTTATTAACATTCCAAAACCTATATCCTGCTGCTAATACCGGCTTAAACTCGCCCCAATGTATTAAATCCTCACTAGCGGAAAGCCAAATATCGCCGTTCGATCCATCGCCGCCGCCCGGCCTATCCAGCTTATAGTATTTTCCGTTTATTTTTTCCGAAAACAAACTTGCTCCCCTGTTTTTTGGCGCAGTAATAATTTCCATTCTCTCATATGTTTTAAAATCTTTTGTTTTGCCAAGCATACCCACAGGGCTATCGAAACCATGCACCATTACCGGCGTTATTATGTAATATGTATCATCAATTTTTGTTATGCGGTTATCTATAAAATGGTGGTATAAATCCCAAGGCATACCCTCACATTGTGTGTCGATAAAATTTTCCTCCGACAGTGTATAATTAATGCCGTCTTTACTTCTTGCAACCCTTGTTTGCCCCATATCGCGCCCATAGCCTTTTTTTGCCGCATGTTCCATTACCGAAACCAGCAAAATATATTCATCCCCAAATTTTATAGGTGAAGGGTTATAAAGTTGTGCTATTCCCTCGTAATCTTTCACATGGATAATAGGGTTATTTTCATATCTTTTGAAAATTTTTGTTGCGTCTTTCATTGTTACACCTCATTTACTTTTTTATTATATTTTTTCATTTTTTCTACATAGTGAGAAAATATCCAATCCACATCTTGCGGATATTTTTTTAATTCTTCACGCCATATGTTTTCCCATTCAAGCGAAAAGAACATGTCATCGCCATTTCGCATAAATAATTTCATTATATTTTCAATTGGCAATTCGCCCTTACCAATTGCGGTATACTCGTAGTCGCATAACATTTCATCTGCTTGTTTTTTACCGTCTTTTATATGAATGTGTGCAATTTTACCTTTAATATATTCATGCGTTTGTTCTATGCCCTCGTTACATTCAATTGGGTGCATTATATCCCATATACATTTTAAGTTGTGGCGCCTTGCCTTTTCAATAAGCGTTTTCAGGCTTTTACCGCTTGAATATTCGTTGTGTGTTTCCATTAATATGTTTACATTTTTGTTGTAATTGCAAAGTTCTTTTAATGCTTTAACAATTCCGTTTTCGTCGCAAATTTCTTTAATGTCGTCTTTTCTTTTGAAAAAATTGCCCAAGAATACACGTATTCCGCCACTTTTCAATGCATATGCGGTATCTATTAATTTTTTTGCTTTTTTTATTTGTTGTTCATCGTATTTATAAATGCAAACCCCTGTGCCAACGCACAATATCTCAATGTCATTTTCATTAAACATTACGCCTATTTTCGATAAACTTTGCAAATCATCTGTGCAAAAAACCTTATCTTCTTTATCTGCCCTTAATTCTATTCCCCTAAAATTAAATTTTTTGCAGTAATTTATTAATTCAATTGGCTGTGCGTTTAGGCACGGCAAAGTACTAAATGCAAGTTTCATTAAATATACACCACTTTCTAATATCAACCCGAATATTGCAATAGGTAACTAAATGCTATGAAGTTTGTGTCATTGTTTTTGCTGTTTGCAAGCTTATTTCATATATGAGCGGCAAATTATTTT
The DNA here is from genome assembly GCA_964369495.1 of uncultured Bacteroides sp. GTDB lineage: Bacteria > Bacillota > Clostridia > Oscillospirales > Ruminococcaceae > Ruthenibacterium. Next base: position 12,251 of record CAYJGM010000018.1, read on the forward strand.
TATAAGCCTCTATTTGCATCATCATTTGCTGTGTGATATATTGTTTTATATCGCTTGCCGGGCCTGCCATATGCGGAAAAAGCGTAACATTATCCATAGACAAATACGGGCTGTTTTTTGGCAGTGGCTCTGTGCTATATACATCAAGCACTGCTGATATTTCGCCTTTTTGCAAAACTTTTACCAAAGCGTTTTCATCAACTACGCTTGCCCTTGCTGTATTAATAAATACACCGCCTTTTTTTATGCTGCTTAATAATTTTTCGTCTATCATGTTTTTTGTGTTTTCGTTAGCGGCGGTATGCACGCTTATAATATCACAAGCTTTAAAAATTTCTTCTAAAGTTTCATATTTATAATTAAACTCATTTTGCAACTTTTCATCTTTTTTTGTGGAGTAAACATATGTATCTATATCAAAAGGTTTTAATAGCAAAAGCAAATATTTTGATATATTACCAATGCTTATAATACCCACTTTTTTGCCATGCAAAGAGCGTGTTGTTAAATCTGCATTGTCGGTCCATATTCCGCTTTTAAGCTTGTTTGAAAAGTAACCCAAATTTTTAAGTTCAAACAAAATATAAGAGAGCACACCCTCCGCAACCGATTTTGCGAAAATTTGGTTAGCACTTACAACCTTAATGCCTCTTTCATAAATGCTCTGGTCTACAATGGGGCCAACTGTCCCGCCGACATGTACAATCAGTTTTAGCCTTTCGCCTACAATATCTGCCGTTAGTTTTTCATGCCCCCAGCCCGTTATAATAATATCGGTATTTAATAGCTTATCTTTTATATCATCTTTTGTGTAATTATCCCCTTTATTTATTACTACATCGCCCATTTTTTCAAGATTTTCATAAAGCTCTGTGTTGAAAAATATTTTTTGCACACTCTGCGACATACTTAATAATATATTCATTATTCTCCCCCCATATTATTTGACGATAATTAAAAGCAAATACAATCACAACTGTATTGCTAAAAAAGCAAATACAGTTGTGATAAATTAGTATAAATATTTATGCAATAAATTTTATTGTGTGCTTTCTAAATATCTTTGATATGCTGCGTTATAAGCCTCTTCTATTGCACTAAACTCCATGCTTTCAAGCAACGCAATATAATCGTCCCATGTGTCTTCAACAGTTTGTGCACCCAATAAGCAACTTTGTTCAAATGCTAAAATTTCAGTTTCAATATTCACCCAGTTGTCTGAAATTGCTTTTTCCTCTTCCTCGGTAAATGTTAATGCGGGAAGTGGTATATCAAGCCAATCGCTCTGTTCGTACATTTCAAAGCCTGCTTTTGCTTGCTCGTTCATTGTTGCAAGTTCGCCCTCAATAGTACCAACTTTACCTATTTCATAACTGCCTATGCTACGCATAAAATTGGGGTAGCCTGCCGAGTGATTTAATGTTTCTTCAGTAGGTATAGGCTCGCCGTCTACCATTGTATAATGTTCGCCTTCAAGGCCATAGTTAATTAGTAAAGAGCCCTCTTCAGAGAAGAAGAAATCCATGTATTTAATTGCCGCAACCGGGTCTTCGCAATCTTTAGAGATGCCCCATACGTAACCGTGGATTGAGCTTCTTGAAAATTCAAATCCAACGTCACCGTTTACGTCTGCAACAGGCGGAATTGCAACAAAATTGATATCCGGCACTTGCTCTTTTACCGTATCGTTCATGCTACCTGTGGATTGGAACCAGTCGATTGTAGAGCCACCAACATCAGTGCCCAATAATTCTTGGCGAGCTTGTGCACCACGTGTAAATATTTCAGGGTCGATTAATCCAAGTTCATACCAACGCGCTAATTCTGTAAGCGCATATTTGTACTCTTCTTCGGCTTTGCCGTATTCAACTTCGCCTGTTTCTTCATCTAAGTACCACCATGAGTGTGAACCAAAGAATTGCAATAATCCACGAATGCCTTTATCTCTATATAGATATGGAATTTCGTCTTTAACTCCGTTACCGTTGGGATCATCGTTTCTAAAGGCAATAAATGTTTCCTCTAATTCTTCAATTGTTGTGGGAACAGGTAGTTCAAGTGTATCAAGCCAATCTTGGCGAATAAATAAGCCCATTGATGGAAGACTTTTGCCGGCTTCGCCGCCATATGTTCCTGTAATTAAATATTTTTGCCCGTCAGAACCTGTTGCAAGGCTTCTTGCATCGGGGTAATCCTCTAAGAATTTTTTAATATTGGGTGCGTGCTCTTCAATTAAATCATCCAAAGGAATAAATGCACCTTGTGAAATAAGCGGTGTTATATTCGTGTTCCAACCGTGGATTAAATCCGGCAAATCGCCTGAGGCAAGCATTGTATTTATGGCTTGCACTTCATCTGTGATAGACTCGCTTGCAACATTTTCCATGCTTACGCCTGTAATGTTTGCAGCTTCTTGCCAAATTGGCATGTCACCGGTAGGCGCACCGTTGCCACCAAAAACGTAAAACAAGGATAATGTCATGGGATCTTCGCTAACAACTAAATTATCAACACCGTTGTAGCCAGTATTTTCCTCTTCTTGCTGCGCCTGTTCTTCTGCTTGCGATTGTGTGCTTGTTGTTTCTTCTTGCGATGCAGGCTCTGAGCAGCCTGCTAAAGCAGTTGCCGCCATGGCTAAAACCAATAGCAAAGATAAAATTCTTTTTTTCATAATTAATCCTCCATTTTTTTATTTTGCAGGTAAAAGCTAACCTTTAATAGCCCCTACCATAACGCCTTTAACAAAAAACTTTTGTAAATATGGGTAAATTATAAGCATAGGTATAACCGCAATTACAATTGTTGCATAAATAATTGTTTGCTCTGTCATAACGCTTGCGCTCATGTCAACTGCCTCATTTGCGTTGTATGAAACATTTACAATAAGCCTTCGCAACAACACTTGAAGTGATACTTTAGACTGGTCTTTAATAAGCAACATTGTCCAGAAATAAGAGTTCCAGCGCCCCACGAAATAATACATTGTAATTGTTGCAATTGCCGGCAAAGAAAGCGGCAAATATATTTTCAGCAATATAAATATATCATTTGCGCCGTCCATTTTTGCGGCTTCTTCCATCTCATCCGGTATATTTTCAAAAAATGTACGCATTAATATAACATTAAATGTGTCGATTGCAAAGCACAGTAAAATTCCCATGCGTGTATCGTATAAGTTTAAATCTTGAAAATTTAAAAACGTTGGCATTAACCCCGCGTTAAACCACATTGTAATAAGTATAAAAAGGCTAAATAATTTGCGCCCTCTAAGCCTTTTTTTAGACAGCGGATATGCACCTAAAATTGTTAAAACCATATTTATAGCCGTGCCAACTGTTGCGTAAAATATAGTGTTTCCGTATGAATTCCACAAATTATCCATTTCAAAAACTTTTATATAAGAGGCAAGTTCAAAACCCTGCGGTAAAAACACAACCTCGCCCGTAGCAACCGCCAAAGGGTCTGAAAACGAGGCTATTATTACATACCAAAGTGGATATACCGTTGCAAAGCAAAGGGCTATCATAAAAAATGTATTAAAAACATTAAAAACTTTTTGTCCCTTTGTCATTTTCATAAGTATAACTCCTTCACCTGTATATATTGATATTGCAACACATTAGCTAAAAAATGCTTACTTGGCTAAGCCTTTTTGATATTGCATTTGCCGCAAGAACCAATATTAATGATACCACCCCGTTAAACATGCTTACAGCCGTTGATAAAGAATAATTAGCATTATCTACACCAACACGATAAATATAGCTGCTTATCGTGTCTGCCGTTTCATATGTTACGGGCAAATATAATAAAATTATCATTTCTGCGCTAACATTTAAAATATTACCAATTTGCATTATAAGCATTATGGAAATTGTAAGCACTAAACTTGGCAATGAAATATGCCAAACTTGCCGCCATCTGCCGCCGCCGTCTATTGTTACCGCTTCATATAAAGATGCATCTATCGAGCAGAGCGAAGAATAATATATTATTGAACTAAAGCCGGCTGTTGCCCATATGTTTTGCACAACAAATATTGTTCTAAAATATTCCGGCTTTGCCAAAAAGTAAATAGGCTCTATTCCAAAATTTTGCAAAATTATGTTTACAATACCACCCGATGGCGATAGAAAATTTACAATTAAACCCGCAATTACTACTGTTGAAATAAACCTTGGGATGTAAGAAATTGTTTGCGCCATTGCCCTGAACTTTTTATTTTTCACTTCGTGGAACAACAGTGCCAATATTATAGGTGCCGGGAATGCGAAAATGATATTGTAAAAACTTATTAATAACGTGTTTCTAAGAGTCCTTGTAAAGTGCGGCCCTGTAAAAAAATCAACAAAGTTTTCAAAGCCTACAAAATCACTGCCCTCTATTCCTAAAAGCGGTTTATAATCTTGAAAGGCAATTACTAGCCCGGTAAAAGGTTTGTAATAAAAAATTAAATAATATGCCAAAAAAGGAATAAGCATTAAATATAAAAGCTTGTCTCTTTTTATACAAGTAAGCAAATTGTTATTACTGTTTAAAGCGCTTTTGCTTTTTATTGCTTTTTTTTGTTTTTTTATCATTGTTTTCATAAAGCAAATGCTCCTTTAAGTATCAGTAATGAATATTTTGTTAATAATATTGCTGAACGCAAATTAATTTTTATGTTTTAATTATATGTGATGAATTTAATAAATAAAAGAGGCATTTGTTACAATAGCACTAAAATATTACACACTTTGCTGTTATTTTTACCGATTTGTACTATCAGAATTTTTAAAGCATAAAAAAACTTGTGAATTATTTGTTAATAATTTATACTTAATATAATAATTAATTATAAGGGTGAAAAAATGCAATTTTACAAAAAACTGTTATTTACTTTTGCCACAATAGCAATTGTATACACAATTGTTATTGGTAGCATTTTAATTTATTTTAATCAAAGCTCCACAGATGCAAATTTTCAAAATTCTTTTGAAATGCTCAGCTCACAAGCGGCATCTTACACTTCTGCTCGAATTGAGTATATACTTGAGCTTGAACAACTGCTTAAAGCCAATTCTTTTACAAGTAAATATATATTAGAAAACCCAACAGATCCCGATAGATATTCAAGAGTTCAGCTATCTAATTTTATAATACGTTTACATGGGCTATCCTCTGTTGAAAAAAACAAAATTGCCATAACAAAAATAAGCGATAATTATGCAATTTTAAACGATAGCACAGGAACTGTTAATTTTATGTTAAAAGAATTTAACTTAACATCAGACGATTTGCGCTTAATTGAAGAACATTTCGACAATTTTGCAAGCGACTCGTTTTGCTTTTTAACCACTGAAAGTGAAAACAGTGAAACTGAATATACTTTTGTAAAACAAGTAATTGTTAATAACCCAACGCCTATATATTTATTTGTGCAATACACTCACAACCAATTATTTGACGAATTAAGCGAAGCGCAAATGCTAACCATACTATACAGCGATGCTATTCTTGCATCAAGCAACAAAGTAACCGACACAAATATAGAAAATTTACTTGAAAACGACAATGAATACATCAAAAAATTCATTAGCTCAAGCGTTCCTAATATCAGTTTTGTATATGCCGCTAAATTGCCGGATTTTATTGACACCGCTACTTTTTTGATAATCGCCGGCAATATTGCTGTTTTAATAATAAGCTTGCTTATTATGTTTTTTATCACACAAAAAATGTATTCTCCAATAAAGCAAACCCTCACTTCCACAGGATTTAAAAATAATTTTAATGATGAATTTTTCACAATAAGAAGTGCTTTTTCGCAAATGCAAGCTAATATTAATAATATGTCTGACACATTGGGGCAGTATAAAGATTTTATGCGCAATAAATTTAACCACGATTTGCTTTATGGGCTGTTATCGCACGAAGAAGTGACGCAAACATTATCCCAACTTAACGCAAAAACATTCGACAATTATATTGTGTGCCTTATTAAATTTAACCAAAACGCAGACCCTAACGTCGACACCTCGCAAGCGATTATTTACAATGCACGCAAAGAATTTGAAGAAATATTATCGGGCAACAAAGACACATATTGCATTGTAAACATAGACATCACAACTTTAGCGATAATATATATTTCTGATAATTCGGAAAGTTTATCTGAATATTTAAAAGGTGTTATTTTAAGTGTTGAGCCTATGCACGGCCTTGAAATTACGGCTTATATAAGTTTACACTGTAAAGATATTTTTGAAGTAAACAAATGCTTTAATCGGGTAAATTACCTTTGTGAAATGAGCGAGTTTAACATTGAAAAACCAAAAACAATTATTTACGAGGAAATTACTCATTTTAACAATAAATTTCCAAATAGTGTTTATTACCCTTTAAGTGTTGAACAAAATATTATATCCGCTGTTGTTCACGACAAAGAATCTGTTTGGCAAGCAACAATAGAAGAAATTATTGCCACAAATAAACACAATAATAATATTCAAAAATTATCAATAATGATTTCTGCTACAATAAGCCGTGTTTTAGACGCTTTGCCGCAAGAATATAGCCGCACAAATTTAAATTTACCAAACGTTGAAAATAGCCGAACTTATGAGCAATTATTAAACGATACAAGCTTATGCCTAAATTCTATTGCGCAAATATACAGGCAAAAGCATATTGAAACAAGTGATGCTTTAAAAATAAAAATGCAACAATTTATCGCAGAAAATTACAATAAAGAAATAAGCCTTTTTGATTTGGCAGATGCACTTAATGTTTCAAAAAATTATGCGTCTACCCTGTTCAAAAAATTAACCGACCAAAATTTTAAAGATTATCTTGCGGAATACCGCTTTAATATTGCGTGTGAGATAATAAAAAACAACCCAAGAATAAAAATTAAAACTGTATCGTCACAGGTTGGCTGTAACCCTGATATTTTACACAGATTGTTTTTAAAATACGCAAAATGCTCACCAAGTGAATATCAAAAAGATTTGCAAAAATAAATAAAGCAAAACTAAAAGGAGCAGTTATGTACAATATAGCCGTTGTTGGGTGTGGCTTTTTGGCCGACACATGGATTGAATACGCTTTAAATAATAGCGTTTGCAATATTGCCGCACTGGTGGACACAAACTTGCAAAACGCCGAAAGCAAAAAAACAAAATATAGCTTAAACGCCAAAACATATGATAATTTAAACACATGTTTAAAAAAAGAACATATAGATATTGTGTTCGACATTACACCACCTGAGTTCCATTTTAATGTAATTAGTACCGCACTTTCTTGTAATTGCCACGTTTTTGGCGAAAAACCTATGAGCGACAATTTAAAAAACGCATATGAAATGGTACAAATGGCAGAAAAAACAAAAAAAGAATATTTTGTAATGCAAAATAAAAGGTATCAACCATATTTGCAAAGCTTAAAGTGCTTTTTACAAAGCAAAAAGCTTGGCAGCGTTGGCCAGCTTTCTGCAAATTTCAGAATGAACCCAAACCTCGGCGGGTTCAGAGCGACAATGGAAAATCCGCTTATATCAGATTTAGCCGTACATATATTTGACGCTGCACGTTTTCTGTTAGGCAAAACACCTGTTAGCGTATACTGCAAAGAATTTAACCATGCGTGGTCTTGGTCAAAGGGTGATGCATGTGCTGTGTGTATTTTTGAGGCAGACGACGGCACAATTTTTGATTTTAGAGGAAGCTGGTGCGCAAACGGTATTAAAACAACACGTGATTCAGAGTGGTTTGCGGCGTGCGAAAATGGCGCTGTATTCTGGGACGGCGATAAAGATTTATATTTTGAGCCATTGCCGACGCTAGCCGATAAAATTAGTGATAACTATGCAAAGCACAAAAATGCAAATTGCTTTAAAATAAAACCTACAGAAATGTCATCTATTGGCCACACGGCATGTTTAGATGAAATGTTTAACGCACTTCGTGACGGCTTGCGCCCACCTACAGATTGCCGAGATAATTTAAACACAATTATTATGGTGCAAAAAGCCATACAAAGTTCTAAAGAAAACAAGCATATTCTTTTTTAATAGCTGTTTTTCTGATGCACCTTTAAGTTTCTGAATAACATTTTTGTGTCTACCATGCATCTAATGCCTACATGCCCAAAATTAAAATCGGGGCCATTATTAATAAAGGGGTTATCTTTTGTTTCAAAAATTTTCTCGTTATTCACTATGCAAATAATATTTTGTTCTTTTTTAATAAATTGCAATTTATTCCATTCGTTAAGTTTGTAGTTTTCACCACCGCTAATGTAACCCATGGGAAACAACCATGGGTTTTTTATTAGCACATGCGATTTTACATCGCGCCGTGTATCGTTTACCTCACGGTAATATTCCCAGTGATAATTGCGCACATCTTCCCAACAAAGCATCGTCATTGCGCCATCGGTGCGCCTTTCATAATCCGCCATAAAGTCTTCTCTGTGCATACCGCTTGCAAATAAAATTGCAAGGCTTAAGCCGCCTCTTTTAAGCGGCATAAATTCATATTCAAAGCAAATATCACCCTCAAAGGTTTTTTCGCTAAACACATAAACTTGTGTTAAATCGGGCTTTATTCTTCCATGAAGCGGCTTTTCTTGCGGCGTGCTTATAAGCATACCCTCATTTGTTATACTAACGCTTTTTGTGCAGCCCTGAACATAAAAATTATCAATGTCGTCTTTATTTTTAAGGCTTAAATTTAATTGTGTGCTCCATGTTTCATCAATATTAAATATGCGTGTATCATAAACATGCGCATATGTAGTTTTTATCTCTTTCATTAATTGCTCATTTTTAAAAAGCTGTTTTACCATGTCTATGTTCGAAATTTCTTCTTTGGTTAAAACATTGTTGTAAAAATTTATATCACCCAATACAAATGTGGGGTCGCCTGCAAAAAGTGTTTTTTTCACCTTTTCAAAATCTAGCTTTCCTTTATTTTCCACGCTTCTATGCCCCGCTAAAACCCCATTAATATATATTTCGCAAACGCTTTTAGCTTTATCCCACGTTGCCGTAACATTGTACCATTGGTGTTTTATTAATTTAAAATGCCCAATTGCAACATAGGCTTTTTCAACAGGTGAATACATATCGGGATAAACAATGCCCTTTGCAAACTTCATGCAAAATTGTGGGTAAAAGCCATTGTCCCACTTAATTGCAAACGTGGCATTGTTTGTATCACATTGCGTTTTATTATCGCTTAGCAAAGTGTAATTATATGCATGCGGATTAGAATTGTAAAAATTATTAAATATTGTTGCGCTTGATAAATTTTCAAGTGAGCAAAAATTGATGCTCACCGTGCCGCAGCCTTCATTTAAATTGTGCTTATTTATTTGAATTTTAGAGTGTATGCTTTTGATATTTACGCCTTTTTTGCCATTTATTTCAATAGTTCTGTATTCCCCTTTTATATTTACATTTTCTAATTGTTCAACATTCTCAAAATTATAATTTATCATATTTACCTCCGAAAACATATTAATGTTTAATAGTGTTGTGCAAAGTATAAATCATAAGTAAATAATTAACAATATTAATTTGCCTTTATTTTTTCTAATTATATAAATTGGTAAAAACAAGCGCTAAAAAACAAGGTTAAATGTGTTATCTTATAAAAAGCCACTTTAAATAAAATTATAAAGGCAAGCCATCTATTTCTATTTTTTCTTTCATATAAATACTTCTTGCCTCGCCATAACCCGCACCAACCGATAACCAATATGTATATTTTCTTTCAGATAAATTAATTTTAGCAATTGCACACTGCATATCCTCTTGAGTTTGGGCTAAAATGTCACCTTGCGGGCCTATTATCCTTGAAGCTTTTAAACCTTTTTCATTTGGAAAATTAACACCGGAAATAACTAAATATAACCCATTATCCATTGCCCTTGCAACACTGCGGTATCCTATATCCCCCGCAGTTGACACTAACACTATCTGCGCGCCTTTTTTTCGCAATTCACTAATAGGCTGTGTAAAATAGCTATCCCAGCAAATTAACATGCCTATTTTGCCAAGTGCAGTATCAAAAACGGGATATTCATTCCCCGGCACAATTCCTTTTTCACACTCTATTAAAGCCAAATGTGTCTTGCGGTACTTTCCGATTATTTTACCTTTATTGTCAATTAATACTGCTGTATTATAAAAATACAAATCATCTTTTTCGTGCATGGAAAAAAACACAAACACATTGTGTTCTCTTGCCTTATCGCACATAATTTTTGTGTATTTTCCGGGGATAAAATCGGCTGAGTTATTTAATGGCAAATTGCAGTTTCTGCAAAATAATGTTTCTGCAAAACAAATAATATCGGGGTTTTGTTTTGCGGCATTATCAAGTGTTGATAAAATTTTGCTTAAATTTTTTTGCTCTTCATTTTCAGGTTTTATATAGCATGTGGCTATCTTAATATATTGTGGTTTTACATCATCAACTATTTTTAAAACAGGGTTTTTAAACTCAACTTTTCCCTGCCATTTTAAGGCAAGCTCAATATATAATGTGTCTGCATCTTTAGGCGCTAAAATTGTTGTGTGCAGTGTTTTAAAGTTTTTATCTTCGCAAATTTCATCTGCATAGTTTCGCATAAGCAGTTCTTGTGTTTCGCCTTGTGTTTTTTTCCATGTTAAAATTGCACTCACGCTCATATTTTCATCAAAAGTGTCAACGCAAGTATAATCTATCGAAAAATAATATGTTTTATTGGCAATTACTTTCTTTTCACATATCCATTTGCCGTACTGAAAAGTGCCTTTATCTATACTTATACAAAGAGCATCGCTTTTTCTTTTAAAATTGGCAGTTTGTGCATTTGTGGGTGCCCATGTATGCCATTCGTCTTCATTAAAAGTGTGCAATAAATTTGCCTTCATAACAAAACCTCTTTTAAAGTGTTTTTACCCTTTTACCGCCCCAATAGTAAGCCCTGTAACAAAATATTTTTGCACAAACGGATAAAACAAAATAACCGGGCCCATAACAAAAACCGTCATTGCCAGTTTATAGCTTTCTTGGGGAAAAACAGTTGTTTGGGATATGCCTTGCTCTGCAAGTAATTGATGCAGTTGTGTTGATTGGAAAATACTGTATAAATAATACTGAAGCGGATACAAGTTTTTTTCTGTTATATAAGTTAGTGCAACGCTCCAATTGTTCCAATACCAAATGCCCGTTAAAAGGCCTATTGTTGCCAAAATAGGTTTTGCAGATGGCAAAATTATTTTTAAATAAATGTAAAAATCTTGTGCGCCGTCTACACTTGCGGCTTCTACAAGCGAAACCGGTATATTTGAAGTAAAATAAGTGCGCATTACTATAAAGTTAAAAACATTAACAAGCCACGGAATTAAAAGCACCCAAAATGTGTTGCGCATGTTTAAACTTGTTATCCAAATGTAAAAAGGCACAAGCCCGCCACTGAACAATGTTGTAAAAAAGAAAAAAAACGAAAAATAATTTCTGTACTTAAAATCCGGGCGGTATAATACATATGCTGTCATGCTGCATATAAGAAGGCCAAAAAAAGTGCCTAAAACAACAAGCAATATTGTTACAAAATAAGCCCTAAATATTTCATTTGGGTTATTAAAAATCATTCTGTATGCATCAAGCGAAAACTCTTGCGGTATTAATTTCATGCCCCTGTAAAGCGCACTTTCTTTTGTAAGCGAGCCTGAAACCGTGTATAAAAGCGGCAAAATACAGCACAGCGAAAAAAGCGTTGTTACAACAACTGCAATGAAATTAAAAATAATTGTTTCTTTTGTTTTTTTCAAAATATCACCTGCCTAAAATAGTGCGTTATCGGGTTGAATTTTTTTTACAATAGCATTTACGCTTAACACTAATACACACCCTACAATTTGTTGATACAAACCGGCGGCAGAGGTAACTGTAAAATCTCTCAACTGGGTTAACGAGCGAAAAACATACGTATCAATAACATCTGTGGCCTCAAAAAGGTTTGCATTTGTTCCCACCAATTGATAGAACATATCCATATTACCTTTTAAAATTGAGCCCAAACTTAAAAGTGTTAAAATAATTGTAGTTGGCATAATTAATGGCAAAGTAATATACCAAATTCTTTTTAGCAAGCCACAACCGTCTAAATAAGCGCTTTCGTACAGTTCTGTGTTAATGCCTGTTAAAGCAGCTAAATAAAAAATTATTCCATACCCTGTTGCGTGCCACAAAGTAACCGCTGTTAAGATATATTTCCAAACATCGGGGTTGTTGTATACATCCCAACTTTCAAATCCAAGTGAATTTAACCATGTATTAATTACACCAAATTCGTAATTCAACGCATTATATGCAAGCCCACCAATAACAACCCAAGATAAAAAATATGGTAAAAGCATAACACTTTGTAAAACCCGCTTGTATATTTTGCCCGACATCTCAAAAATAAAAATAGCAATTACTATTCTAAAAATTGTTCCAACAACAAGAAAAACACCGTTATAAAAAATAGTGTTTTTTGTTAGCGACCAAGCTTTACCTGATATAAAAAAATATCTAAAATTGCTAAAGCCAACAAATTCGCTTCCCCAAATTCCCTCGACATAATTATAATTTTTAAATGCAACAATTACCCCACTCATAGGTATATAGGAAAAAACTATTGTTAAAATAATCGCAGGCAATAGCATTAAAAACATAGTTTTATTCTTAGTAATTTCTTTTATTATAGGGTTTGCTTTTTTTGCTTTTATAAAAGTTTTATTTGTTTTAGCCATGCTTACCACCTTTAAACATTCTGCTTACAAATAAGATAGAGGCGGATTTAATCAACCTCTATCTTATTATATAAACTCTAATTAAAAAATTTATAACCCATTTTCTTCTTGATAGATATCAAGTTGTTCATTTAAAAACGCAACATAATCGTCTATCCCGGCTTTTTTAAGTGCATCTAATTCTTCTTGTAGCGCCACGTCTACATCTTCAATAACACCATAAAGGCGCGGTGCTGTCATTGTGCTAAATACTTCGTCTAATGCAAGCGATATTTCCCTTACGCTTTCCGTATTCATGTATATGTTCATATAGGGGTCGTAAACTTCAGTAGATTTTGCATGTGCTTTCAATTCATCATATTGTGGCAACACCGTTTCAATTCCAAAATTAAATTCATCGTTGTTTAACCCACTTGCAAATTCTAAATAGGAAGTGCTATCTAAAACTTTTTTAATATCGCCATCCATAACCTCATAGTGCACACCTTCAAGGCCGTTTCGCAACAACTTATAAACATCTTCATTTGAATATAATTCATTTAACACTTTAAGTGCAAGATCTTTTTTCTCTGTAAATGCAGACACAGAAGCGGCTATATTCATTTGCCCATATATGCGTTGCGATTCTTGCGCAAGCGGCGCAAAATATACATCCCATTCACTGCGTTCGTCTTCATTTAAAGTTCTGTACATTGCATCGCAATCCTCAGGGCTGCTCATATATGCCATTGCACTTTTGCCGTTTTGGAATGAAAGTTTTGAATCTGTTTCATTAGAAAGAACGCTTTTTGAAAAATATCCGTTGTCGTACCAGCGTTTCATCATTTCGGTATATTCTTTCATTTCAGGTTGTTCAACCGCTATAAAAACTTCATGGTTTGGGTCATTTAAATCATAATAGGCGTGCTGGCCAAAGCTGTTTGTTCCCACGGCAGACCAACCGATATCTGTTGCATACATGCTAAGTAAAATCCATGGAGAGGTTCCTTGGAAATCAAACGGTATCATGTCAGGTTCATTTTCTTTAACATGGCTCAAATAATTTTCTATGTCTGCAAGCGAAGTTATTTCTTCAATTCCGTATTCTTGCATTAAATCGCCTCTAAAAGCAAGCATTCTGTTTGCCGCTTGGGCAACATATGCCGGAATTGCATATCTTTTTCCGTCAACTTTTACATCAAGATAATACTCTCTATCTTCCCATAAATCCGGCGCATTTTCCTGTATATCTTCATCGATTATCTCTGCAAAGGCACCTTTGTCAACATTTTCCCAATAATTTAACCAGTCTGCCGAAACAATTAAATCGTATTCTTCACCCGAGGAAATTGTTAAATCATAATTTTCCCAAGTTGCAAATTTTAAAACAAGTTCCGCGCCTGTTTCGGGAATAATATATTTATTCATTTCTTCAAGCACTTTTTTAGTGTCTGCTGTTTCCTCACCTACAACGTACATTATTATGCTTTGTGTTTGTGCTGTTCCAACCTGTGAACAGCCTGTTGCTATTAACCCAAAGCAGATTATTAAAACAAGTATAAGCGCCGATATTTTTTTGCACATTTTCAATTCCTCCAATTAATTATTTTTTGGTTTGCAATAATTTTACCACATAAAACATCACACTTGTTTGAATATTTTAACAAAAAACTTTAATATTTTGCACTTTTTCTGTCAATTTTTTCGTTTGATGTGCAATTATGTTATAATATTTATTATAGGAGTTGTTGTAATGATAAAGCGTTTTAAAAATACTTTTTTTGCCCGTTTTTTATATATTTTCATCTTATTTATGATAATTATTTTTTCAACAATAATTATAACTTGGAAATATGCCGGTAACAATTTAGCATATAATCTTTCAGTTACTTATTTAAAAGCATTGGTTATTAATTCAAACAATTATTTTGAAAACAACTTTCACACCTTATTAAATATTAGCGAGTTAATAAGTAAATCTGATAACATATTAAAATTTTATGATGAGGATGTATCATTACAAGAAAACGAAAATATATCTGCCGTTTTGAATGATTATTTTATGCTAAACCGAGATAATATAAACGGCATAGCCCTTTTAAGCGTTGACGGGCGGTATGTTGGCACAAGCGGAATATATGTTTCTTCAACAACCGTGAATGATGCATGGTTTCAAAGTATAATAAACTCTGAAAAGCAAAGTGCACATATTGTATCGCGAAATAAAATTGATGACACCGCCCCAAATTTAACAATAGCACAGCCTGTTATTCAAAACAACAAAATAATCGGTGCTGTGTTAATTGATGTAAAATCATCTGTTATAATTAAAGCATACGGCATAAGTTCATCCAGCCATTTGATGTATAATATTATAATAGATGACAGCGGCAATATAATTTTTTTAAACGATAGGCTTATTGATGAAGAGATTTTGCAAAAGCTTTCTTCATATGCAATTACAAAGAATGTATCAAGCCAAATTAAAGAGCTAAACAACAACAACGACCCATATATATACATGGGATATTTTTCAAGCGTAACAAATTGGACGCATTTTAGTTTAATTAAGCAATCGAATATTACAAATGTATACAATTCTTCGCTGAATTTGTCTGTTTTAATTATATTTATTGCATCAATATCCGCCTTTCTTTTGGCCTTTTTGTTAGCGATAGGCATGTTAAAGCGGCTAAACAATTTATTAAAGCAAATTTCAAAAATAAATATACAAAATTTATCCAGTGCAAATTTTGATAAAACAGCAAATAAAAACGATGAAATAGGAATTATTTCGCAAAAATTAAACAATTTAGTTTCAACGTTAGAACACCAATACGCCGATAACTTGCAGCTAGAAAAAGAAAAGCTTGAGTATGAGCAAGAAATATTAAAATCTCAAATTAACCCACACTTTTTGTATAACACTTTAAATGTTATTACTTATTTATCAAATAAAAAAGGTGTAGTTGAAATAAACACAATTGCAACTTCTTTAATAGATAATTTGCACTATTCAATTAATGGGTTAAATGAAACAGTTACAATTGAAGATGAATTGAACTACGTTAAAAATTACATGGAAATTGTGCAATTTAGGTTTGAAAATAGGATTAACACATTATTCGATTATGATTGTGCTTTATTAAAATGCAAAACTTGCAAAATGCTAATACAACCCATAGTTGAAAATTGCGTTAAACATGGGCTTTGCGGCAAAAAAGACGAATACATTTATATAAAAGTTATAAAACAAGGCAATGCTGTTAAAATAAAAATTACCGATAACGGAAAGGGAATCCCCTTTCAAAAACAACACGAAATATTAGATACATCAAAACAAAGCAACAAAATAGGTTTGCTAAATTTACAAAAACGCATAAAACTTTTATACGGAAATGATTTTGGGCTTGAAATTATAAGCACAGTAGATGTTCAAACAACTGTTATAATTACAATACCTTATATTGAATAGGCGGAATAATAATGATAAAACTATTGCTAGTAGATGACGAATACTATTTTAGAGAAAATTTTAAAATGATATTTAACAGAATGGCAAACAATAAGAATTTTGAAATAATAGGAGAATGTGAAAATGGCTCGACGGCAATTTCATTTATAAAAAACAACAAGGTAGATTTAATTATTTCAGATGTGTGTATGCCGATAATGGACGGTGTGGAATTAGCTAAATATGTAAATAATAACTACCCGTATGTTAAAGTGCTTATTATGAGCAGCTTTAATGATTATAATTATATCCGTGATTCATTTAAAGCAGATTCATGTGATTACATATTAAAACATCATTTAAACGAAAACACATTGCTATCTATTTTAACAGCGGTTTTTGAACCTAAGAAAAAAGCAGAGCCTGCATTACCGCAAAAAAACACTTCTATATTAGACGCTAACGCTTTTATAATTAGCATAGAAAACGAAAAAAATTTACTAGAGGCTGTTTATTCCTTAAATATCGAAAAAGCAAGCCAATGTGTTTATAGTATATTAAAAGATATTTCTTTTGATATGTTGAATGTTGTTATTAACGAGATAATAATAATTGCAACAAAGCTTTGCAGTGAATATAACCTTGATATAACATATTTTATGCAGCTAAACCATTTAAATAATTTCTCACAGGCAAATAAAAGCAAAGTTATTGAACAATTGCAAGGTTTATTTTCTTCTATTGTAAGCAATATTATATCAAGCAAAGCCACCAGCAATAACCAAAAATATGTTAATGAAATAAAACAATACATACAAGAAAATTACACACAAAACATAACTTTAAAATCTATTTCTCGCAGCATTGGTTTAAGCGAGCAATACATAAGCAAACTTTTTAAAGATGAAGAAAAAGAAAACATATCGAATTATATTACAAAATATCGTATAGATAAAGCCAAAATTTTATTGTTAAAAGAAAACATGGACATAAAGCAAATATACAGTGATGTGGGCTTTAATACATATAATTACTTTTTTATTGCTTTCAAAAAACACGCCAACTGCACACCGTTAAAGTTTAAAAAAATAAACCAACTTGTAAAACAAAACAGCACCAAATAACAAAATAAAAAGGAGAAAATATGATTTATAATTTCGGTTCATTAAACATTGATTATGTATATAATGTAGAACACTTTGTTAAACCAGGTGAAACTATATCTTCAGATAAAATGCAAGTTTTTGCCGGTGGAAAAGGGTTAAACCAATCTGTTGCTCTTGCCAGGGCAGGCGCTAAGGTTATGCATTGTGCGTTTGTGTCTAAAAATGATGAATTATTAATTCAAACATTGCAAAGTTCCGGTGTTGATACCTCGCTAATCAAACATATAAATGCCCCAAACGGCCACGCAATTATTCAAGTAGACAAACACGGGCAAAACTGCATATTGCTTTTTGGCGGCACAAATCATGGTATCAACATGGAATATGTGAATTTTGTGTCGGATAAAATAAAAAAGGGCGATATTGTTCTTTTTCAAAACGAAACATCAATGATAAGAAAAATGATGCTAAAATGCAAACAAAAAGGTGCCGATATTATATTAAACCCATCGCCCATGAATGAACAATGCCTACAACTGCCTTTAGATATAGTTGATATTTTTATTTTAAATGAAATAGAAGCATATGAAATTTCAGGCAAAAATAATCCTGATGATTTTTTACATTATATGAAAAAAAAATTTCCTAACGCTAAAATAATTTTAACATTAGGAAAAAACGGCGCAATATATTACGATGGAAAAAACACTTATACGCAAAAAGCCATTGGAAATGATGTTGTTGATACCACAGCTGCCGGAGATACATTCACGGGCTATTTTTTATCGAAATATGCACAGCAATTGCCCGGCGAAATAATATTGAAGTATGCGGCAACTGCGGCCGGCATATCAATAAGCCGGCATGGCGCTTCTGTTTCTATTCCAACTTTATGTGAAGTAGAAAAATTATTAGTTATTTGAAACCCAACAAAGCAACATGTAGCGTTTTATCCTGGTTTTTTGCGTTGCGATTTAATTTTAAAGCAATTCTGTCAGAGGGTTGTTTTACCACTAACTCGCCCTGCCAGATGAACTGCACTTCTGTATTACATAAACCGGAGTGTGCGTAGAACTTAATCACCATAATTTCATCTTAAATAATTTTGTCTTTTTAAAATGATGACATTATTTCTGTTGAGAACCTCAACGAAATCAGTAACGAACTTAAGGAAACTATCAATTTTCTCTTGAATGGAAATGTTTAAATATGGGTGTGGCAGAAAGAGGTTATTCTTTGTTTACAGCAGTGCAAATTTCGACTGCGTTTTGTATCAAAATTCACCGCTTTACTTGTATTTTTACTAAAAATGCGTATAATGACATTAGAGCGTTGCAATCACTTGGTATATGCTTTAAATGAAATTAAAACAATATGGTGCAGAGAAACTTTCTGAGGACACAACTTAAATCATACGCAGCAGACACTAAAGGCATTGATTGCATTTTTAAAATTTTTGACCACATGAATAGCCACAGACAGCTTTGGAACATATGCAAACAAGAGCGTTAAAGAGCGCTAAAGAGCAAGTGAAACCGAGTGAAAATGGCTATAAAGCGTTATAAATATCCCAAAAAATATTAATAGAGCAATTTTGGACGCAGAGACCCGGAGTTCAAGTCTCCGCACTCCGACCATCTTGTGTATACAAAAAGTATACCCTAAAAAATAACGTTATATCAATGTTTTTTGGCTCTCGATTTTATCGGGAGTCTTTTATTGTTTGTATACCCTAAAGCGTTGAACCGATTTGAACCTAAGACAGGCCATTTGGGGTTAGTTTTAAGCTCATTTTTTACATAAATAAAGCAATTCTAACAATTTAACACGTAAAACTTTAAGCCCTAATTTTATGCAATGTGTCATAAGATTAGGGCTTTTT
>CAYJGM010000019.1:0-30611 GCA_964369495.1 uncultured Bacteroides sp.
CGTTTTCTTGTGTGTTTTGATGTTGTGCATCTTCTTGTTGTTCGTTTTCTTGTGAGGGCTGCTGGGTACTTTGCGATTGAGGTATTGCGGAAGTTTGCATGCTTTCATAGCTATCTAAAACATAACGCTCGATATTTATACGCAAAGTTGTTAAATTCCCAAAGTGAGCTATAGAAAGCTCCGGCGTCCACGCATTTGTATAAATTGCAAAAGGGCTTAAAATACCGCTTGTAGAAGTATACACTATATTAAGCGCAATGCTGTGAGATAATACAATAAACAAACACAACTGAGCTATAGATTTTTTTTGAACAGGGGCAAATGCAGCGGTGAAAAATTCGTTTATATCTTCGCGTTTATAACTTAAAAAACACGCTAATACGTAAGTTATAACGGGTAAATAAATTGCGTAAACAACAATTTTACTCTCAATTAAACCCGCAAGTGCCTCGCGCCAATATGATGTAAATACATCCGTTGCCATAAACAGCTTATCTAAAAGCAAAAAAGAGTTAAACACAGTATAATATACAACTTGTGACATAAAATATGCGCTTATAACAAGCAAAATTGCCCCATAAATTAGTTTGTTTACCCTTTTTGAAAAAACCGAGCATACGCTTGAAATTAAAAGCGCAATAGGTACCGTAAACAAGGCCGTATAAAACAACTCGCTTATACTAAAAGTATTAAAACACCATAGTTTAAGCAAAACCTCCATTAATAAAACAGAGATAGTTAGAAACACAAACCTAAAAGAATATTGTAAAATTGCAAAAGTTTTTTTCAATACTTGCCACCCTAAACTAAAGAATAAATTATAAATTGTCTTGCTATAAATTATATTTGTTTTCACAAAATACGTCAATTAATTATATTAAACTGTAATATATTGTTAATATTAAAATTCATCTAAAAAGCTGTGATATTCCCCATTTTTGTTATAACCCGGCAGCATATTTAAATTAATATTGTGTAGCGAGCGAAAAATATTTAGCTGTGCGCTGTCGTTTTCGCTTTGAAGTTGATTTAAAAGCTTTTTTGTTTGTGCGCGCGCGCCTTTTTGTTCGTGGTTTTCATCTTTTTCGGTAAAACGGCATGCACATTGTAAAAACTGCAAATTATTATAGCGCACCCACGCTAATATGTCCACCTCGCGCACCATATAAAGCGGGCGTATTAGTTGCATATTGGCGTAATTTGTGCTTTTTAATTTTGGCAACATTGTTTTTATTTCTGCCCCGTAAAGCATACTCATAAGCGCTGTTTCAATAACATCGTTAAAATGGTGCCCAAGCGCAATTTTATTGCACCCATGTGCCTTCGCATTTTTATATAAATGCCCACGGCGCATACGCGCGCACAAATAGCAAGGGTTTTTTTGCACATTTTCTACCGAATTAAAAATATCGGTTTCAAAATAAATTAAATCAATGCCTAGTTTTTTTGCGTTTTCTTTTATAAGTGCAATGTTTTTATTATTGTAGCCGGGGTTCATACATAAAAAAACAAGTTCAAATTTTGTGTGCGAGTGTTTTTGCAATTCCTGCATGCATTTTGCAAGCAAAAAGCTATCTTTTCCGCCGCTTATGCAAACAGCAATTTTATCGCCCTCTTGAATAAGTTCGTAATCTTTACACGCGCCTATAAAACGGTGCCAAATTGGCTTTTTATATTTTTTTATTATGCTGTTTTCGGCTAAATTATATGCTTTATTATTGTTCATTTTCACCTATGTGTATAATTGTTTTAAAAAAATTAGTTTGTAAAGCGTTTTTTGCACAAAACGGCAAGCTTGAAACATCACTTGCTTTTAGCAAAACATATTGGCTAAAACTGGCAAGGCCAAAAAAACCGGCCTTTTGTTTTTGCAAAATATAATAGCCCAAAGTGCGCCTTGTTCTGCTTTATATAGCATAGCAAAAGCGGGATAATTTTTGCATTACATAAATTATCCCACATTGTTATAAATTTAAACTGTGTATTTCTTCACCATTCAAATTTTTTATGCTAATTTTATCGTTTTCAAAAACGGCATAGCTATTTTGCGTGTTCTCTTTAGGCATGCTAATACTGCCGGGGTTTAAAAATATATATTCGCTACAGTTTGCAATTTCGCAAACATGCGTGTGCCCGTGCATAAAAACATCGCCTTTGTTCAAAAGCGGCAAGTTTTCGCGGTTAAAAATATGCCCATGCGTTGCAAAAAGCGTACGATTTCCAACATTTACAATGGTGTAATCTGCCATAATGGGGAAATTTAACACCATTTGATCAACTTCGCTGTCGCAATTTCCACGCACGGCTATTATATTGCTTTTGTGTTTGTTCAAAAGCTCTGCCACGTTAAGCGGGTTATACTCCTTAGGCAAAGGGTTGCGTGGCCCATGGTATAATAAATCGCCAAGCAAAATAAGCTTGTTTGCTTTTTCGCTTTCAAATGCATCAATTAATTTTTTTGCATAATAGTGCGAACCATGTATATCTGAAGCGATTAAATATTTCATATTATTTGGCCTTCATTTCAAGAACTAATTTTTGTGTATCGCGTGCAATCATAAGTTCTTCGTCTGTGCAAACAACTAAAACTTTAACACGGCTTTCGGGCGTTGTTATTTCAAAAACATCTCTTCCGTTTGCGCCTAGTTCATTTTCTTCGTTATTGAAGTTAATGCCAAAAAACTCCATATCACTGCAAACATTTCTGCGTGTTTTTCTTTCGTTTTCGCCTATGCCACCTGTGAAAACAACGCAATCAACGCCGCCCATTGCCGCCGCATATGAGCCTATGTATTTTTTAATTTGGTATTCAAGCATATCTGCGGCAAGCGTTGCACGCTCGTTGCCGGCAAGTGAAGCTTTTTCAACATCACGTTTATCGCTTGAAACGCCCGATACGCCAAGTAGGCCGCATTTTTTGTTAAGGTAATTTGCCATTTCTTGGCCGCTTAAGCCTGTTTTTTCTTCAATGAAAGTAACCGCGCTTGGATCTAAATCGCCGCAACGTGTGCCCATAATTAAGCCCGCAAGAGGCGTTAAGCCCATGCTTGTATCAACGCATTTGCCATTTTTAATTGCGGCAATGCTGCTGCCGTTGCCCAAATGGCAAGTTATAATTTTTAAATCGTCGCGGTTTTTGCCCATGTATTCTGCGGCTTTTAAGCTAACATATCTGTGGCTTGTGCCGTGAAAACCATAGCGGCGAATTGAATATTTTTCGTATAATTCATAGGGAATTGCATACATATATGCCTTTGGCGGCATTGTTTGATGAAAAGTTGTATCAAACACAACAACATTTGGCGTTTCTTTTCCAAAAACGTCTTTTGCGCTGTTAAGGCCTTTAACATGTGCAGGGTTGTGCACGGGCGCAAGATGTGAAACGCTGTCTATTTGCTCGATAATTTCATCTGTTACAATTTCACTTTTTGAAAAAAGCTCTGCGCCTTGAACAACACGGTGCCCAATGGCATCAATTTCGCTTTTGTCTTTAATAACAGCACATTCGCTGTCTGTCATAAGTAAAACAACTTTCATAAAAGCCTCGGTATGGGTAGGAAAATCACATTCAACTTTCCATTCTTTTCCGTGCGCTTTATGGGTAACAAAGCTGTCGTCTAAGCCTACACGCTCGCAATTGCCTTTGCATAAAACGCTCTCATTTTCCATATCAAGTAATTGATATTTAAGTGATGATGAGCCGCAATTAATAACTAAAATTTTCATGATTTTCTCCGTTCTTGTGTTTAAAATTAATATATTTTATAAGCCATAGCTTAATTTGCCAACGGTAAATTTGCAGAGGGTTTTTTATGTTAAATGTTTATTTATTCACTGATAATATCAAGAATTTCGCTTATAAAATCGCTTGAATTATTCATAGTGTAATTTTTGTTATTATACGAAATTTCGTTATCATAAGCAATTATTGCCGTACCTTGATAATTAGCGCCGTAGTATATAGAGATATAAAAATAACCATCGCCGCTGTTATCTGCCAAAGAGCCATCGGAAAATAGTGTTTTAAAATTGCGATGATAGGGATAATTATTTAGCAAAAGTAAAATTTCTTGTTTTTGTTCATCTGTAATATTTTTGTAGTTTTCGCTTTCGTGGTAATGCTCACCATCTTTTATAACCATACTAACTTTTGTAAAAAGCAAGGTGCTGTTTTCGTTTGCAATGTCTGATAATGTAAGCGGTTTTAAATAGATTATTGCGAAAAAAACAGCAATAAGTATAAGCGCAGCAATTAAAATTATTTTTTTGTTTAATTTTTTCATAATTTGCCCTTTTATATTTTAAAAACAGCATTTGCTGTTTTTTTATCGTTTAGGTAATTGCATGATATTACCCCGTTAAATGCTCATAATCTTCTCCAACTTGTACCATCGTATTCAATTGGGATAAGTGTTGCATAAGGAATTGTTTCGCAAAAATTCTTGTTTGACCAGGGTCTGTTTTCTATAATATGTAATATTATGCTGATTACACCACTATGTGTTACAATAGCAATATTTTGAGATTTCAATATTATATCCTTTGAAAAATCGTTCCATGCCATATTAATTCTTTCATAAAACTCTTTCGGGCTTTCTCCTTCAGGGTAATGCTCATCCCATTCTAAAGTATTCCAAAAAAGATTAGGGTAATTTATAAGAGCATGTTCGTTCTTCATGCCAGCAAGTAATCCGTTGTTCGTTTCTCGAAACTGCGGACAATAAAAAATTGGCAAATCGTTTCTCTGAGCAATAATTTCAGCCGTTTGCACTGCTCTTATCAAATCGCTTGAATATAATTCTCCAATATTATATTTTGAATTATTTGCTTGTATTTGCTGTGCTAAAACACTCGCCTGTTCAATGCCTAATTGAGATAAGTTGGATTTGCTCCAACCGCCGCGGACAGTTTCGTCGTCTTTTCCATGGCGTATTAAAAAACAAATCATAAGATTTCTCCTATTATATAAACAACCTATACTTATAACACAATTCGCAAACCTAATACAGAATAAATAAAATTAAAAGCCAACACCCTTTGGCAATATATAAACCAATGTTAATTTTACTATTAAAATTTAATAGGGCACCACAATTATTTGCCCGCCATTTGCGCTTAAAATTTCATTTTGATGCGTTTTAAACGCGCTTGCAAATGCGCTTTCCTCTTCGCTGTGCAAAAATAAATTACAGTTAAAAACATCGCCACTTTGCACTTTTTTGCCAAGCATTTCGGTTATGTTCTTTTCATTTATGCTAAAATTAACATTCCAAAAAATACCTTGCTCATCTTCACCTAAAAAAATATTACTGTTTTGGGCTTGGTAAAAAATTTTATTTTGCTCGTTTTCATCTTGCGTATACGCCTTAGCTTCGCAATGTTTTCCGGCGCTTATAACAGCGGTTTTCTTTGCGTTAATGCCTTGCAAATAAAGCGACATTTTTGTGCTTTTTAGCGGTTTTTCGTCGAAAGAGGTAAAACAGCCAAAAAGCGCGCCGTTAAAAAAATAAAAGCGCGCGTATGAATATACATTATCCCTTGCAAATGTGCCGTTATAATGTATTGTTTTAAGCGCCGGCAATGTATCTGTAAGCAGCGCTGTTTTGCTATCGGTTACAAAAAAGGCCAAAAAACCTCTCCTTTCTAACCTCTAATCTCTAAAAGGCGTTGCCTTTCATCCCATAGTTTTTGCGATAAATCAACATAATATTTATGCGGGTATTCAAAACGTAAAACCTCGTCCCACAAGGTGGCAAGCTGGCTTTCGCAGTGCCCTCGAATTTCGTTTAAATTTGGCAATTCTGTAATTTTTACGCCGTTTTTATATATAAGTGTGTTTAAGCGCTTCGCATGCACATTTGTAAAATGCCTTTTTTTCCAAGTGTTCACGGGGTCGAAAAGGGTTATTCCATTGGGTAAATTTTCATCAACAATTTCATCTTTTACAGTTATATAATCTGCCATTGCCTTGCCGCTTGTGTTATCAAAAATACGATAAACGTTTTTCAAATGCGGTATTGTTGTTTTCTCGGCGGTTTCGCTTATTTTAATTTTCGGAATATATTCGCCGTTTTCGGCTTTTACTGCCGAAAGTTTATATACGCCACCAAAAACAGGATCGCTCTTGCTTGTAATTAAGTTTTCACCTATGCCGAAAATATCCACCTTTGCGCCTTGTAAAAGTAAATCGCGCACAATGTATTCATCAAGCGAATTAGATGCACAAATTGTGCAATCTTCATAGCCGGCATCGTCTAGCATTTTACGTGCTTTTTTACTTAAATAGGCAATGTCGCCGCTGTCAATTCTTATTCCCACGGGGCGTTTGCCAAGTGGCTTTAAAACTTCATCAAAAACACGAATGGCGTTTGGAACACCGCTTTTTGCAACGCTGTAAGTGTCTACCAAAAGGGTGCAATTATCGGGGTATAGCCTTGCATATGCAGCAAACGCTTCGTATTCGCTTTCGAACATTTGAACCCAGCTGTGCGCCATTGTGCCAAGCGAGGGTATGCCGAAATAGCGCTCTGCCATAACGCACGAAGAGCCGATTGCACCGCCTATATATGCCGCCCTTGCGCCAAGATAAGCCGCATCGTAACCTTGCGCACGGCGCGAGCCAAACTCTAAAACGCTTTTGCCGTTTGCCGCACGCACAACACGGTTTGTTTTTGTTGCAATTAAACTTTGAAAGTTTATTGTAACCAAAAGCAAAGTTTCTATAAGTTGCGCTTCAATTGCCGGGCCCTCTACCGTAACAATTGGCTCGTGCGGGAAAATAGGCGTACCCTCGGCAATTGCCCAAACATTGCAAGTAAACTTAAAATTTTTAAGGTAATTTAAAAATTTCTCGCTAAAACAGCCTTTATTTCTTAAATAATCAATGTCTTCAGCATCAAAATTAAGCTCGTCTATTATTTGGCAAAGTTGCTCTAGCCCTGCGGCAATTGCAAAGCCGCCGCCATCGGGCACTCTTCTGAAAAACATATCAAAAACACTAATTTTGTCTTTGTAATTTTCTTCAAAATAGCCTGCCGCCATTGTAAGCTCGTAAAAATCCATCATTAGGGTTAAATTGCGCTTTGCGTTAATATGTTTCATGTTTCCACCTTTGGTTTTTCTTATGAGTGCGTGTAGGGTAGCAGTTGCCGAGTAATACTTTTGATATTGCGATTGAGGATAACACAGCATAGTGCATAAATTTGCAGAAATAAGCGTGTTTGGATTGCTCGCTAAGGGGCAAGCAGTTTATTATTAAAAGCGGTTTTTGCGCTTTTAATCAATAACAAGCCGCCATGCTTTTAAACTTAATCTGCAATATCAACAACGCCCTCGAAAACTTTAACGGCATTACCTGTCATAAAAACGGTTTCGCCTGTGTAGTTTATTATTAATGTGCCGCCCAAACCCTCTACATTAACATCGTTGTTTTTTTTGCAATGGCCGCATAAAACAGCCGCAACAACGCTTGCGCATGTGCCTGTGCCACACGCCAATGTTTCGCCGCTTCCGCGCTCCCACACACGCATTACAAGGTGTGTTTTATCAACAATTTTCACAAATTCGGTGTTTACGCCCTCGGGGAACATAGGGCTTTTTTCAAAGCCCGGGCCTATCATATTTAAATTTAAATTTGAAACATCGTCTACAAAATTAACACAATGAGGGTTGCCCATAGAAACGCAAGTAATATAAACGCCGCCGCCGTTAATTTCCGCCAACTGGTTTACAACGGGTTTTGAAAAACCATTTACAGGCACTTTTTGTGGCGCAAGTTCCGGCGCACCCATGTCTACCTTTAAAAGGCCGGGTTTTACGCGCGTGATGGTTTTTACACCGCTCAATGTTTCAATGTCTACCGTGTTGCCGCTTGCCATATTGTTTAAAAATAAATACTCTGCAACACAGCGTATGCCATTACCGCACATTTTCCCCTCGCTGCCATCTAAATTAAACATGCGCATTTTTGCTGTGGCAATTTCACTTGGCGCAATTAATATAACGCCATCACCGCCTATTCCTTTGTGCCTGTCTGAAAGAACAACCGCTAATTTTTCAGGGTTTTTTATGTCATGCTCGAAACAATTTATATATACATAATCGTTTCCGGCACCGTGCATTTTTGTAAATTTAATTTGCATTTTTCACTCTCACATTTCAATGTATTGCTCACGCTCTGCGCCCACTGAAACATATTTAATAGGCACACCAACCGCCTTTTCAATAAAATCGATATAATCTTTTGCGTTTTGCGGTAAATCTTCCTTTTTACGGCAATTTGTCAAGCTTGTTTTCCAGCCTTTAAACATTTTGTTCACCGGTTTTGCGTCGTTAAGCGCTTCGCCGTACGGGAAATCATGTATCTCTTTTCCGTTAAGCTCGTAGGCAACAGTAACGGGTATTTCATCTAATGTGTCGAGTATATCCATTTTTGTAAGCGCTAAAATATCTGCGCCTTGTGCACGGCAACCGTATTTGCTGGCAACAACGTCGAACGGGCCAACACGCCTTGGGCGCCCTGTTGCAGCGCCGAATTCGCCACCCGCATTGCGAAGTTTTTCGGCTTCCTGCCCAAATAATTCGCATGTAAACGGGCCCTCGCCAACGCAAGACGAGTAAGCTTTCATAATTCCTATGTTTAAATCTATTTTCCTGTTTGGCAAGCCTGCGCCAACAGGCGCATATGCCCCTATAACATTAGAAGATGAAGTATAAGGATAAATTCCGAAATCAATATCTCTAAGCGCACCAAGTTGTGCCTCGAACATAATGTTTTTGTTATCTTCGGCCGCTTTATCTAAAAATAGCGATGCATCGCAAACATATGGTTTAATGATATCGCCAAATTTTACAAGCCATGCCCACATTTCATCTGCGTTTATGGGCTCTTTTCCATAAACACCGGTTATTGTAAGGTTTTTATATTCAACTATTTCCTCAAGGCGTGCACGTGTGGTTTTTTCGCTAAACAAATCGCCCATGCGCAAAGCCTTTTTCATATATTTATCGCCGTACACAGGCGCAATTCCACGGCGTGTAGAACCGTATTTTGCATCTGCCAGTCTATCTTCTTCATAGCAATCTAAAAGGCGATGATATGGCATGCAAATAACAGCACGCTCGCTTATTTTTAAGTTCGCGGGCGAAACTTCAATGCCGCCCTTACGCAAATTTTCAATTTCACCAACAAGGTGCTCTAAATCAATAACCATGCCGTTGCCCATAACATTAACAACATGTTTTCGTAAAATGCCCGAGGGCAATAAATTTAAAATAAATTTGCCTTTTTCGTTAATAACGGTGTGCCCTGCGTTATTTCCGCCTTGATAGCGCACAACAATATCATATTTTTCACTTAGTAAATCTACCATGCGCCCTTTGCCCTCATCGCCCCAGTTTACGCCTGTAATCGCTGTTAGCATAACAATCTCCTTAAACTTTTAAATATAAATAAAGATGCTTTTCAGTTTGCAATTTATTACCAAAATATTATATCATAAAACAACTACACTTTCCATAGTTTAACAACAACATTTTTGATTTAATATATAAAAATTTAAAAAATTCAATAATTTTTTTAAAATATACTTGACATTATCGAATAAAAAAGTTATAAAGTTTATATGATAGTTTTGTGCGCTGTGCTTTTTGTTTACTTAAAGCAAAATATTGTGCACTGAATATTTTACTTTGGAGGTAATAAAAATGGTATTTGACCGTGTACGTGAAATTATTTGCGACCAACTTGACCTTGAGGAAGATGCAGTTGCAATGGAAAGCAATATCATGCAAGATTTCGAGGCCGATAGCCTTGATGTTGTTGACCTTGTTATGACATTGGAAGATGAATTTGGAATTGAAGTTCCCGACGAGCAAATTGAAAAATTCGCTACAGTTGGCGATGTTGTGCGCTATATAGAGGAAAATTCTTAATAGCAAAGGGTAAGTTTTGCAATATCAAAGATAATTTTAGGGGCTCATGCCGAAAAAGCTTAAATGTTTTATCGGCTATGATTTGCCCCTGTTTTTTTATATTAGCCGTAGGCTAATATAAAATGGCATGTGCAAGCCGCGCCGATTAGATAAAAAATATGAATAACCGAAATGAAATGGAGGTTATTTATATTAGCCGTAGGCTAATATAAATTGGCATGTGCATGGCACGCCATTTATATAATGAGTAGTTATATAACAAACAAAGTTATCAATAAAAACCCTCAATGAGATAAACAAAGCGAACAATTTATTTTTTAAGCGGTTATAAAATATAAAAGCTTTATGCATTGTGTCGTTCTTCTTTTCAGCGTGAAAAGAAGCAAAAGCGCCGGGGGATTGGCAAAAAGCCTAAGTGCCGCCTTTGGCGGTTGGCTTTTTGCACTAGCACTGCGGTGCGTCGCGCCCCGGACCCCCAACGCCGTGCCCATTATCCGCAACAAAGAACAATCACAATCGCTCGCTAACAGTTAGAATGACATACGCTCACGATTACATTGTTCTAATTGTTGCTAAATTGTTCTGGCTTTTAGGTTAAATTATCCTATATTAGTTTTGTTTTAAAGCTTGCTTTATTTATAAGTTTGTTAATTGCGTTTTAACTACAGGTTATTTATATTAGCCGTAGGCTAATATAAAATGGCATGTGCAAGCCGCGCCGATTAGATAAAAAATATGAATAACCGAAATGAAATGGAGGTTATTAATATTATTATCAGCATTTGAAAGGAATGGTTGTTAATTTGAGTAGCAAAAAAATGGTAGAGGCTATAACGCCTATTGATGAAAACATAACACAATGGTATACAGATGTATGCCTTAAGGCCGAGCTTGTGGATTATTCCACAGTTAAAGGTTGCATGATAATGCGCCCTTACGGCTATGCTATATGGGAAAACATAATGCAAAATTTAGATGCACGTTTTAAGGCAACAGGGCATGAAAATGTTGCAATGCCTATGCTTATACCCGAAAGCTTGCTTCAAAAAGAAAAAGACCATGTAGAAGGCTTTGCACCCGAGGTTGCATGGGTTACAACAGGCGGCAGCGAAACGCTTGAAGAGCGCCTTTGCGTTCGCCCAACAAGCGAAACTTTATTTTGCGATCATTTCAGCAATGTTTTGCACTCTTACCGCCAATTACCAATGCTTTATAACCAATGGTGTAGCGTTATGCGATGGGAAAAAACTACACGCCCGTTTTTGCGCACAAGGGAGTTTTGGTGGCAAGAAGGCCATACAATTCACGAAACAGCGCAAGAGGCAATTGATGAAACCATTCAGCAACTTGAAACTTATGCCGATTTTGTGCAAAGCGATTTAAACATACCCGTTTTAAAAGGCGAAAAAACGCCCAAAGAGAAATTTGCAGGCGCTGTTTCCACATATACAATCGAGGCTATGATGCACGACGGCAAAGCTTTGCAAAGCGGCACAACCCATTATTTCGGCGATGGTTTTTCAAAAGCGTTTGATGTTACATTTTCTGGCAGAGATAATAAATTGCAACACCCACACCAAACAAGTTGGGGGCTTTCAACACGCATTATGGGCGCTATAATTATGACACACGGTGACGACGAAGGCCTTATAATTCCGCCTGCGGTTGCGCCTATTCAAGTAATTATTGTGCCAATTGCCTCGCACAAAGAGGGCGTTTTAGAAAAAGCAAACCAGCTTAAAAACGAGCTTGTTAAAACATATAAAGTTAAATTAGACGACAGCGATAACTCGCCCGGTTGGAAATTCGCACAATGGGAGATGAAAGGCGTGCCTTTACGCCTTGAAATTGGCCCTAAAGACATTGAAAAAGGCCAATGTGTGCTTGTTAGAAGAGATACAAGAGAAAAAACATTTGTGCCGCTTGATAATTTAAGCGAAAAAGTTGGCGAATTGCTAAAGGAATTAAGCGAAAATTTATACAACAAAGCGCTTAAAAACCGCGAGGAAAAAACTTTTAGCTGCGATAGCCTAAACAGCATAATTGAAACCGCAAACGATAAAAATGTGTTTATAAAAGCTATGTGGTGCGGAGATTTAGCTTGCGAAGAAATGCTAAAAGAAAAGGCCGGAATAACCAGCAGATGCATACCTTTTGAACAGGAAAATATTAGTGAAGTTTGTCCATGCTGTGGCAAAAAAGCAGAAAAAACAGTTGTTTGGGGCAAGGCATACTAAAATATTGCATAATGCAAACAGGCATTAGTTATAGCGCAAATTTAAAATATTATTAATTATTTTAAAAGTGGCTGTCGCATAGCATTAACAAACTGCGAACTGCATATGGTTGAAAAAAATCGGTGTGTTTACATGACACACCGATTTTTTGTTAATTTTAGCTATATAAAATGGAAATAAATGTTTTAATGCAAAAGCTTTTTAATGCAGTATTTATCCATTTAAACTGAAAAACGCCAATGGATCTTTATATTCTTCTGCCTGTTTAATTTCAATGTGAACATGCGCATCAAGTGCGCTTTCAACCGGAATTTCACCGCTTTCTCCCAATTGTGCGCCTTGTTTTACTTCATCGCCCTCTTTAACTTTAATGTTATCTATGCCGCAAATGCGAACGGTTATATCGTCTTTTACAAGCTCCACTACGCCGCCCCATTGTGCATCATGCTGGGCATAAACAACCTTGGCGTCTGCCGGGGCTTTTATAACTGTGCCCTCTTTTGCGGCAATATCAACGCCGTTATGTGTTCGCCAATCGCCCATGCTTTCGTTGTAAACTAGCTCGTTTGCGCTATATGCCTGCAATGTCGCACCATCTAGCGGCCAAACCCAAATACTTGCTTGCGCTGTTTGCAATTCCTGTGGCTGCACTAATGCCTCTGAGGGCACGGGCACACTTTGCGGCTGTGTAGATAACACAGATTGCGATGCCAATGTATTTTGCACTTCTGATGATGATACTTGCTCGCTCGAGGACGAGGGCGGTGTTATCGGCACTTCTTCCTCTCTTACCTGTGCGTCTGCAAACGGCTCGTTCCATATTGTATTATTCTCCTCTTCAATTTGTGGCAATGGTGTTATTTGCTGTTCTGTTGTGTTTTGCAAGCGCTGCATCATAGCGCTAATTGAAAGGTAACTGGCAAGTGCCGCACCTATTATTACAATTACAAGTGCTAAATAAAAGCCTTTACCCTCCCAAAATTTTTGTAATATATTTTTATCCATGTTCGCACCCTTTCTAGCGATATTTATACAATGCTAGTTTTGGCAAATATTCTTGAAATATACAAAAGAAATTTGTAACAATTTTTTTCTTTATTATTTGTTTATTTTGTAGTATAATGTATTATATATATTATCGGAAAGAGGAACAAACTATGAATTACTGTGTTCACTGCGGTGAATTATTACCTAAAAATGATAGTTCTTTTTGCTATGCTTGCAAAACAGCACAAAATAGCGAAAAAAACGAGGGCGATTATTATAATATAAAAGAAATACCTTTCGCAAATGAAGCTGAGCAAGACGGCTTTGAAAAACCTTATAAAAACAGTTATGCCGCCATTGATGAAAATTCGATAACATTCGGCAACTTAGACATAAAAGAAATAAACAACACCAAATACTCAAACGAAAAAAAACCATTAAAAGCTGTGCCGATTAGCGAAATAGATAGCGGTGCCACACGCATGATGTCGCCTTTAAAAAGCGGCAAACCCACAGGCAAATTGCAAAGCAGTAAAACAAAAATAGGCACAAAACAATTTGATAACAAGCAAAGCAGAAACATGAAAATAGCGCTTATTGCCCTTATTATTTCGCTTGTTTTGCTTATTGCGGCGCTTGCAACCGCGCTTTATATGAGCAGCGTTTACGATATTAACGATGATTTTCTTGCAATAAAAAACGCGCTTTTACAAGGCGATAGCACAACGCTTAAAAGCATGATGTACTCCGATGAAATTGATATTGCAAATGCGGATATTTCAAGTTTAATGCGTGCTTTTTCAAGCGAAGATAAAGTTAATATATTAATGTCGCAAATTGCAAACGACATAGAAAACCCCGGCACCGCCCCAAGTTATACGGCGTTTTATGCTTATTTAGAAGATGCGCCGTTTGGCTATAACCGCCTAAAACTTGGAGTTAAACCGGTTTCAATACAAGTTAATACGAATACAGAAAACTCTGTTGTAAATATTAACGGTGTTGCTGCAACCCCAAGCCAGCAAAGCCCGCTAACTTTCAGTGGCCTTGTTCCGGGCGTTTATACGGTTGTGGTTCGCGGCCAAACCCAAATTGGCCAAACTGTAGAGGGCGACAGCATAGATGTTGAAGCATTAAATAGCGATACACCGGCAGTTTTTGATGGCGCCCTTCCCATTTCAGATGTTACCGTAAGCGGCACATTATCTGATGCTGCAATTATATTTGTAAACGGCACACAAGTTTCGCAAGTGCCTGTAAACGGCGTTGTAAGCTTGCCTCAACTGCTTGTTGGAAGTAATATATCAATGGAATTTACAAGCGAATCGGGCGCAGTTATAACTTCTTCGGTACAATTTAACGATAGAAGTATAACATCGCTTGAATTTACAAACCATACCCTTGCGGGCGGTATTCCAACGCATGCACAAATTGAAAGTATTTTCTCTACTTTCTTTGCATCTTATTTAAACGCATACAATTTAAGGGATATCAACTTGCTTAAAAACGCCTCGCCCGAACGTGTTGCGCTTATGACAAACGAAATAACCGCCGAAAAGCAAAATGTTTCAACGCTTACAAGCACAAGCGTAAGCCCCACAAATATACAAGAAACCCTTACCGGCACTGTGCCAACAATTATTTTTAATGCACACGCTCTTTACTCAGACACAACGGTAACAACAGATGAAGATGGCAATTCGCAAACAAACACAACGCAAAACAGCTATTACTATACAATAGAGTTAATATATTCATCGCAAACTTGGGTTGTAAACAAAATGGCATTTGCAACAAAAGAAATGTACGATGCAGGCCAATTTGCCGCTTTGGGCTAAATTTTAAATTTTGCGAATAGTTTAGCCGTTAGGGAATAATACGAACCCGTTTTTTATTTAGCCAAAAGCCCAAAAACTGTGGCAGTGCACCTAGTAAGGCGAAAGCCTTACTTCGGCACACTTTCTTGTTTTAGAACTTTTGGCGGTATAAAAAATTCTTTGAACCTATTTTGTGCAAATTTTGTGCTAGGCCGGCAGACGAGCGAGTAATACTTTTCCGTATTACGAGTGAGGATAACACAGCATTGCGCATAAATTTGCCAAAATAGGCGTGTTCGGATTACTCCCTAACGGCTAACGTAAAAATAACAACAAATTTATATTTCATAAAATCCGTGCGAACTTGTGTTTACACGGATTTTATGTTATAATAATATGCCGCATGGTTTAAACAGAGTAAAAATATTGCAAATTAGGTGAATTATGGGAAATTTTACATTTGAAAAAACATCAATTTCTGAGGTTATTCTTATTACGCCAAAAGTTTTTGGTGATGAGCGTGGTTATTTTTTAGAAACATACCAAAGTGAAATATATAAACAATTTGGAATAGATTGCGATTTTGTGCAAGACAACGAAAGCAAAAGCACAAAGGGCATTTTGCGTGGTTTACACTTTCAAAAACAACACACACAGGCAAAACTTG
The DNA here is from genome assembly GCA_964369495.1 of uncultured Bacteroides sp. Lineage (GTDB taxonomy): Bacteria > Bacillota > Clostridia > Oscillospirales > Ruminococcaceae > Ruthenibacterium. The sequence goes on from CAYJGM010000019.1 coordinate 15,642, forward strand.
TGCGTGTTTTACAGGGCGAGGTTTTTGATGTTGCGGTGGATTGCCGAAAAAACAGCAAAACTTTTGGCAAATGGGTTGGCGAAATTATAAGCGCCGAAAATAAAAGGCAACTTTATGTGCCAAAAGGCTTTGCGCATGGCTTTTTAGTGCTTAGTAACGAGGCTGTATTTTCGTATAAATGCAGCGATTATTACGATAAGCAAAGCGAAGGCGGCATTATATACAACGATGAAACCATAGGCATACAGTGGCCAAAATTAAACAATTGCGAAATTATATTAAGCGAAAAAGACATGGAACTGCCAAAATTCACACAGCAAGATTTTTCGTTTTTTGAAGGGCTGTGATATATTTTGATGAAAATAAAAGCATATTTTGTTGATTTTATGCGTTATAGGCATTTACTTTATAACCTAATTAGCCGCGATTTCAAGCTAAAATATCGCAGAAGTGTTCTTGGAATAGTTTGGAGCGTTTTAAACCCCCTATTAATGAGTATTGTTATGTGGGCGGTTTTTTCAAGTATCTTCGATTTTCGCTCGGCAGGCATAGATAATTTTGCACTTTATATTTTATCGGGCCAACTTATTTGGAACTTTTTTTCAGAGGCAACAAACGCCTCGATGGGAAGCATATTAGGCAGTGCACCGCTTTTAAGAAAAGTTTATATTCCAAAGTATATTTTTCCGCTTGAAAAAGTTTGTTTTGCGCTTGTAAACACTTTTACATCATTTATTGCCTTTTTTATATTAATGATAATCACAGGCGCACGACTTTATCCAACATTTATTTTAGCGCTTTATCCGCTTTTCACGCTGTTTTTATTTAGCCTTGGCGTGGGGCTTGTTTTGGCAAGCTTAGCCGTTTTTTTCAGAGATATTATCCACCTTTGGGGTGTTTTTTGCACGGCATTAATGTATTTTTCCGCCATATTTTACGATCCGTTTTCTATGCAGGGCAGCGGCATATTAATTGTGCAAACCTTTATAAGGTTTAACCCCGTTTACTGGTATATTACAGCGTTTAGAAACGCTATGCTTATGGGCACAAACTTAACAAACAATATGTATATCATATGTGGTTTGCTGGGCGTGTTATCGCTTGTTTTTGGGCTTTTTGTATTCCGTAAACAGCAAGATAAATTTGTTTTATATATTTAAAAAGGGAGCTTTCAATGGCTGAAATTATAAAAGTAAATAACGTTAGCATGCGTTTTAATATGGCAAAAGAGAAAAGCGAAAGCCTTAAAGAATACATTGTTGCGCTAACAAAAGGCAAATTGCGTTTTGAAGAGTTTTGGGCACTTAAAGATGTTTCACTAAGTGTTGAAAAAGGCGATTTTTATGGCCTTATCGGCCTTAACGGAAGTGGCAAAAGCACACTTTTAAAAATAATTGCCGGCGTTTATAAGGCAAGCAAAGGAACGGTTAGCGTAAGCGGAACCATAGCCCCTTTAATTGAACTTGGCGCCGGTTTCGACATGGATTTAACCGGCCGTGAAAACATATATTTAAACGGAACCGTTTTAGGCTTTACCCCAAAATATATAGATGAACATTTTGATGAAATTGTTGATTTCAGCGAACTTCGCGAATTCCTTGATGTTCCGCTAAAAAACTATTCTTCGGGCATGGTTTCACGCATTGCTTTTTCAATTGCAACCATCACAAAACCCGATATTTTAATTGCGGATGAAATTTTATCCGTAGGCGATTTTTTATTCCAAAAAAAATGCGAAGAGAGAATGCGGCAAATGATGGCAAATGGCACCACCGTAATTTTAGTTAGCCATTCAATAGAGCAAATAGAGCGCCTTTGCAACCGTGTAACATGGCTTGAAAAAGGCAAAATGCGAATGCAGGGCGATACCGCCGATGTTTGTAAAGAATATAAATTAAGTGCAAATTAAAGCAAGGAGCTGTTGTTTTGGAAAACATTAATAAAAATAATATTGAAAATACAGCGCCCGAAAAAGATAGCGTATCGAAAGCCATGAAACGCATATCAAACCCTGTGCATGCCGCAAGCGTTGCAAAACGTGGCTTTAAAACGCTTTTTACTCAAGGGCCCGAGGCCGTTTGGCTTAAGGCATCTTATAGATATAGCCTTATGACAAACAACGATATGTGGCAATATAGGGCAGATATCGCTTTCAAAGGCGAACTACGCGCACAGCGCAAACAAACGTTTGAATACATGCCGTATTTTTCAATAATTGTTCCGCTATACAATACGCCAAAAGCGTATTTAAAGCAAATGATTAAAAGCGTTTTAAACCAAAGTTACCGTCATTTCGAGCTCGTTTTGGCAGATGCTTCCGATGCAGAAAACAAATATGTTAGCGATTGTGTAAAAACCTTTGGCGATAAACGCATACAGCTTTTTAGAATTGCACGAAACGGTGGTATTTCCGAAAACACAAATATAGCGCTAAGCGAGGCCGATGGGGACTACTGTGTTTTACTGGATCACGACGATTGTCTTTCAAAAAACGCATTATACGAGCTTGCAAAGGCAATTAACGAAACAGGGGCAGACTTTTTATACAGCGATGAAGTAGTGCTTTCCAGCGACATGAAAAAGCTGAAAAGCTACCATTTCAAACCCGATTTTTCGCCCGATTACCTTGCAAATTGTAATTACATAACACATATTTGCGCTTTTAAAAAGCAATTGCTTGAACAAACAGGCCTTTTAAGGCAAGAATTTGACGGCGCACAAGATTATGATTTAATTTTAAGATTGAGCGAAAACGCAAAAAAAATTGTGCACATACCAAAAGTGCTTTACTATTGGCGCGCACATGAAAATTCTACCGCGGGCGACATAAGCACAAAACCCAAGGCAATAGAGGCCGGAAAAAATGCTATAAAAGCGCATTTAGAGCGCAAAAACATAAAAGGTGAAGTTGCAGCGCAAAAAAACAATCCGGGTGCGTATCGCATAAAATATGCGCTAAACGAACAGCCGCTTGTTTCAATTATTATACCAAACAAAGATAACACAGAAGATTTGCGCCGCTGTGTTGGTAGCATTTTGAAAAAAGGCGGATACAATAAAATTGAAATAATTGTGGTTGAAAACAATTCTGAAAATCCGCAGACATTCGAGTTTTATAAGCAACTGAAAGAAAAGGTTCGTAATTTAAAAATTTTACGATATGCAGGCGAATTTAACTTTTCGGCAATCAACAATTTTGCAGTAAAGCACGCAAAAGGCGAACAAATTCTTTTGTGTAATAACGACATACAATTCGTAACGCAAAATTTCATTGAAGAAATGCTCTCTTATTCGCAAAGAAGCGATGTTGGCGCGGTTGGCGCAAAACTGTTTTACCCCGACAACACTGTTCAGCATGCGGGCGTTATTATGGGCATAAACGGCTCTGCCGGGCATAGCCATAAAGGCCATAAAGTTGATAGCGCCGGAAATATGTATCGCCTATGCACAACCCAAAATTTCAGCGCCGTTACAGGTGCATGTTTAATGGTGAAAAAACGGCTTTACAACGAAGTTGGCGGCCTAGACAGCCTTAATTTTGCCATAGCGTTTAACGATGTAGATTTTTGCTTAAAATTGCGTGAAAAAGGCCTTGTAAATGTTATGACACCCTTTGTTTGCGCCTATCATTACGAGAGCAAAACCCGTGGATACGATGAAGATGCCGGCAGCGATAAACAAAAACGCTATGAAAAAGAACTTGAAAATTTAAGGCAAAAATATAAAATTTATTTCGAAAAGGGCGACCCATACTATAACCCACATTTCACGCTATTGCATCAAAATTATGCTTTTAAATAAGTTGAACTAGGCCGTTAAATAACAAAACAAATAAGTAAGTTTTAAAACATGCAAAGGTTATTTTTACATTCACCGAAAAACAAAGAAATTTACTTTAGTTTCAGGTTATAACATAATATTACATGTATAAAAACAAGCTGACACCTCATCAAAGTGTCAGCTTGTTTTTTTACATGTTTATGTTCTTTAATTTTGTAAATTCATAACACTAGCCCATTAAATGCTGATAAAAATATTAAGCTTCTATTTCAAAAACTAAATCTATTTCTTTAAACTTTCCGTATTCGGCAATATTAACAGGAACAAAGCCAACATAAGAAAAGCCTTTTCGTGCATATTCGTCGATGATTTCTCGGTGCTCTTCAAACTTACAACCCAAAACTTTATCGCCCTTTATACGAACATACTCATATTTTTTCATTTAATTTCCTCCTACAAATTATATAAATAACCTTTACTCCTTTAAATCAACCGAAAATATAACCGCTTCATCGATTAAACCATATTTATAGGCAAACTGCTTTACCTTTTCAAATGTAAAAACACTTTCTACATATTTCATAACATTTTCATTAGATAACAATTGATATAATGGCAAAATATCGCTGCTATGCATATTTCTTATTGCTAAAACTTCATTTTCAATTAACATTTTAACCCCACAAAATATAAACATCAGTTTGCTAGATTATTTAAAATTACATGCCCTTTATTTTTGCAAAAACAAATATTAAGCAGATTTATTTTTATATCTTTGTGCCAATTTTAATAATGTGTATAATAAAACTGTGTCTACTGGCAATTTTATTGCGTTTTTAATTAAGCGAAGTGCGCTTAAAAATTCGGCGTTACCATATAAAATATTAAGCCATAAAGGCGTTAAAAATAAATTTATTACTAAAACTATGCATAAAAGCGCAAAAAATGTGCGCTTTAAACTTACAGGTTTTTTATATAAAATAATGCCGTAAATTAAAGCCGCAAGCATTTCGTTTAATGTAAAGCCTATGAAAAAAGTGCCGTTAGGGCGAAGCATGTATCCCGCCAAATCAAAAGCCATTGCGCTTAATGCCCCAACAAACGGGCCGTATAAAAACCCGGTTAGCGCTACAGACACAAACGAAAAACCTATTTCCAAAATTGCGCCAACTTGTATTGTAAATTGGTTTATAACAAGCCCCACAGCGCTTAATATGCCGGCGCCTGCAAGGCTTCGTGCTTTTTTCAATTCTGCCGCAGCACTTTTATATCTAAAATAAATATCTTTTTTTTTGTTATAATGCAAAAATTTACACCTTTCTAATGTCGGATAGTGTCGAGGCTAGCCACTCTGTTTATCATCCAAATCCGGATACTAAACAGAGTGGCTATCTAAATAGTGCAGAATGTTTATAATAAGTTCTTCAATTAAGTTTTATTACAAAAACACAGCTTAGAACTTCAACAAATTATTTTATAAAAAATTATACAAAAACGCCCATGAAAATTTCACATTAAAATATAATTTTATACTTTTACCGTCCAATTATATTCATCTTCACAGCGGCCCCACTGTATATCCGTTAGCGTTTTATAAAGTTTTTGCGTAACTTCGCCTGTGTTGCCATCGCCTATAATTCTGCCCTCGCCTTTATAATTAAGCTCTTTAACCGGCGATATTACCGCCGCCGTGCCCGTGCCAAAAACCTCTTCTAAGGTGCCGTCTTTTGCGGCTTTCATTAAATCATCAATGGCAATTTTGCCCTCAATAACTTCATAACCCCAATTTTTGCAAAGTTCTATGCACGATGCCCTTGTAACGCCCGGTAAAACCGTGCCTGTGCACTCTGCAGTATAAATTTTACCGCTAATTTTGAAAAAGATGTTCATACTGCCAACTTCTTCAACATATTTTTTTTCAACACCATCAAGCCAAAGCGCTTGTGCAAAGCCGTTTTGTGTAGCTTTTTCGCCCGCTTTTATGCTTGCCGCATAATTTCCGCCGCATTTATATGCGCCTGTAAGCCCTGGCGCCGCACGGATATATTCATCTTCAACATAAATGCGAATTGGTTTAATTCCCTCTTTGTAATATGCGCCTGAAGGCGAGCAAATTATTAAAAAATAATAGTTTTTTGCCGCCTTAACGCCAAGGCCTATATCTGTTGCAAATACAAACGGGCGTAGATAAAGGCTTGCATCAGGCGATGTTGGCACCCAGGCACGCTCTATATCCACAAGCGTTCTAATTGCATGAAGAAAATCCTCTTCGGGGATTGTTGGAATACACATGCGCTCGCAGGTGCTTATCATGCGTTGTGCATTTTTTTCGGGCCTAAAAAGCAAAATTTCGCCCTGTTTTGTGCGGTATGCTTTCATTCCCTCAAATGCTTCTTGCGCATAGTGAAAAACAACGCTTGCAGGGTCTAACGATAAATTTCTATAAGGCTCTATACTTGCCGAATGCCAACCCTTACCCTCTTCATATTGCATAATAAACATATGGTCGGTAAAAATTTGCCCAAAGCCCAAATTATTTTCATTTGGTTTGGGTTTTGGGTTTTGGGTTTTTGTAATTTTAATGTTTAGCATTTTCTTTCCTCTTTTACAAATTTAATTTTTATATTTAAAACCACCCCACAGTGGAGCAAATCTAAATTTACCTTTATAAAAAGTGCCGCAAAATATCCGTCACATATTATAAGAATACTCGGTAACATACAAAGTATTGCCTGTGTTTTTTACCTAGCAAAAATTTTGCCCTGGCTTATGTAAAGCCTTTGTTTGTAAACAGCTCCATATTGTGGTAAAATAGATTTATTATAAACGCAAATTATATACTTATAGCAATTAAAATTTAAAAATATACTAGGAGTAAATATAATGTTTGAAGCTTTATTACTTGATATGGATGGCTTGATGTTCGATACCGAAACATATAGCGATATTGCATGGCAAGAGGCTGCACAAAAACTTAATATGCAAATTGGAGAATACGAATTTGCCCTAATGCGTGGAAAAAATGAACATGAAATAAAAAAATTGATGACACAGCATTATAAAAACGAAAGTTTGGCAAATGAAATGCTAGAGCTTTCAAATGAAATTTGGCTGCAAAAATTAAGCATAAATGTGCCGCATAAAGAAGGGCTTTTAAACTTACTGCAATTTGCAAAAAGCAAAAATATAAAAATGGCAGTTGCAAGTAGCACAAAAAGGCAAATTGTTATTAGCAATTTGAAAAAAGCGGGCGTTTATGAATATATAAGCGCAATTGCGGCGGGCGATGAAGTAGAAAACTCAAAACCCGCACCCGATATTTTTTTACTTGCGGCGCAAAGGCTTTTCGTTAATGCACAAAACTGCCTTGTTCTTGAAGACAGCCCAAACGGGGTTCGTGCCGCAAAAAGCGCAGAGTGCACCGTGATAATGGTGCCCGATAAAGAGGCACCCACAAACGAAATTAAACAGCTTTGCTATAAAGTTGTAAACACTTTAAACGATGTTGTAACGCAACTGAAAACTGATTAATTGTAATAAACATACAAAATAAAAGTAAAATTTATTTACAACTACAAAACCAAAATATTAAAGTATAAATTTAATACTCTAAATAATCCTCATCGCCGTAAATTTCAACGTAGCCGCATTGATTATCTATTTTCTTAAAAAGGTACAAAATTCCAACAACGGTGCTAAAAAAAACAAATGCTCCTACAAGTAAGTTAAAAAAAGTTTTCATAATATTCTCCTAATGCATTTTAATTTTTATTTGTTTAATATTTTAAAGGGTATTTTTTAACTGTGTTGTTTTTTAATTATCATTTAGCAACTATTAACAAAATTCCCCTTTTATTCTTATTCATTATATTATATAATGAATTAAAGTGTTTTTCAAGAAAAACACTAATTTAAAATAAAATTTTTATTAGATAGTTGGCACTATCTAATTGGTGAAAAGATGAAACAATTTAAAACAGCGGGAATTATTGCGGAATATAACCCTTTTCACAAAGGGCACGAACACCAAATTAATATGCTAAAAAAGCAAGGCTTTACACATATTGTTGCAATTATCAGCCCCAGTGTTGTGCAACGTGGCGAGTGCGCTTTTTTTGAAACCTCGGTGCGTGTAAAAGCGGCGTTAAGTGCAGGCGCAAGTTTGGTACTAAGTTTGCCTGCGCCTTTTGCGCTGTTATCTGCACAAGGCTTTGCCGAAGCCGCTGTAAACACGCTTGTCAATGCGAATATTTGCGATTATCTGGCATTTGGCGCAGAAACCCCAAATGTGAAGCTATTTATAAAAACCGCTGAAATAGTAAACACTAACGATTATAATTTAAAATTAAAGCAATACTTAAAAACCGGTGTTTCTTACGCCAATGCAAGGCAAAGTGCACTTTTTGACATTGATAAATCATGCGGCGAGCTTTTAAGCCGCCCAAACAATATTTTGGGTGTTGAATATTGCACGGCACTTTTTCAAACAAAGAAAAACATACCAAAGCCGCTTGCACTGAAACGTGAAGGCGCAAACCACGATGAAACACTTAACGAAAGCGCACAAATTGCCAGCGCAAGCGCCATAAGGCAGCTTTTAAAGGGTTTAGATAATTATAGCGATGCCATGCTAGAAAAAACAAGGCAATATGTTCCAAAATCATGCTTTGAAATATATAAAATTGCTTTGCAAAGTGGCCGCTATATTAATGAAGCTAAGTGGGAAATCGCCTTGCTTTCACGCCTTAGGGCAATTGACGAGCAAAACGCAAGCAAAATATACGCAAACACAGAGGGGTTTGATAAACTTTTGCTAAAAGCCGTTAAAAACGCAAAAACGCTTAACGATGTGTACGACCAAATGAAATCTAAACGTTATGCACATTCACGCATAAGGCGTTTTGTGCTAAATGCTGCGCTTGGCAACACTAATGATATACCAAAAAAACCGGCCTATATTCACGCACTCGGCATGGCAAAAGATGGTGAAATTTTAATGGCGCATATTGCAAAAAATTCCACTTTGCCGTTTTCTACTTCGCTTTCAAAACTTGCAAAAGAAAGCAAGGCGGCAAAAAAAATAGCAAATGCACATTCAAACGCCGAAGATTTAACAGCACTTTGTTTAAATAGCACACAGGGCTGCAAAAACGCATTCACGCAGAAATTTATTGTATTATAACGCGGAAATTTTATCGGCTATATTGCATTATTACTTTTTGCCGCCTACCCACCATTACAAGGAGCGCATTATTTATGCAAATTCAAAAAAAACTTGCAACTTTAAGCACAATTGCAAACATTTTAAATAAAAACGATGTTTTATGGGCGGTTGGGGCATCTGCAATGCTTTACTTCGTAAATGCAGTTGATAATTTTAACGATTTTGATATTATGGTTGCAGAAGACGATGCTCAAAAAGTTGTAGCGTTACTTTCAAATTTAGGAAAATGCAATTCGTATGAGCCAACAGCCAAATACAAAACAAAGGCTTTTTTCGAGTTTAATATTGATGGTGTTGAATTTGATATAATTGCCGGCTTTACAATAGTAAACAATAATCAAGATTATTACTTTCCGCTAAAAAAAGAGGATATAACGCAATATATAATTATCAATGATGAAAGTATTCCACTTCACAGCCCTGCTATGTGGCGGCTGTATTATTCGCTTATGAACCGAAACGAAAAAGTTTGTATAATTGATGAATATATAAAAAGAAAATGAATTCACACGCTTACGTTATTTTTGGGTAAATTTATCCGCTTATTCTTTTGCACTTCATTGTATATGCAACAAATTAAGCTAAAGCATAAAACAATAATAATTACATGTAAAAATCTTCAACCGCAAAACAGGAGAACACTGATTAATGGATAAAAAATACAAACGCTTAATATCAAACACTGCACTTTTTGCAATAAGCCAATTTTCATCACGGTTGCTGTTTTTTGTTATGGCGCCGCTTTTCAGCTATTGGTTTGAAAGCCAAGCCTTAAACGGTGTTCGCGATTTGCTTAACCAATTGGCAAACTTTGCTATACCAATTGTTAGCCTTGGAATAGCAAATGCAATAGTTCGCTTTGGCCTTGAAAAAGAAAACGATAAAAGCCACGTTTACACAAATGGCATTTTGGCAATAGCAATGGGCACGGCCGTATTTGTGGCGGCCTCGCCTTTAATTGCACAAATAGAATGGTATAGCGAGTATATTTTGCTTTTATGCATATATGTGCCTGTAAGCTGTTTGCGCACGCTTAATTGCCAGTTCACTCGTGCATCGCAACAAATTCGCCTTTATGCCATAGATGGAATTTTAACAACCGTTGTAACTTGTATTTTATATTTTGTTTTTCTTCGCAATATGCAGCTTGGGCCAACAGGCTATTTGCTAGCGGTTATATTTGCAGATGCATTTAGCGTTTTATTTTTATTTGTAAGGCTTAAATTATGGCGGTTTGTTAAATTTACAAAGCAAAGTTTTCCGTTATTTAAACGTATGCTTGCTTATTCTTTACCGCTTGTGCCCGCTAGCATTTTTTGGTGGGTTACAAACGCAAGCGATCAACTTTTTGTTGCGGCAATGCTGCCCGAGGGCGAAAAATGGACGGCAATTTACTCTGCAAGTTACCGCTTGCCAACAATTTTAACCATAGTTTCAACTATTTTTACCGAGGCATGGCAAATTAGCGCCGTAACCGATAGCGATAGGCACACGCGCAGCCTTTTTTTCACAAATGTATTTAAGGCATATGCTGGCGTAATGTTTGTAAGCGCGGCAGGGCTAATTTTAATTGCACAACCGTTTATGATGCTTTACCGTAGCGATTATTTTATCGGTTGGATTTTCATACCCCTATTGGTAATTGCAACCGTATTTTCATCGCTTTCAAACTTTTTAAATAGCGTTTATATGGTAGAAAAACGCAGTATGTTATCACTTTTCACAATGATGGCCGCCGCCGTAACAAATGCTGTTTTAAATTTTGTGCTAATACCCATTTACGGGGTAAACGGCGCAGTTATTGCAACGCTAATAAGCTATGTATTAGTTTTTGTTTTACGTGTAATAAGCACAAAAACTATTTTATCTATGAAATTTTCGCCCTTAATGCTATTTGTTAATATTGTTTTAATTACATTGCAAGCCTTTATAACAATAATGCAAATTAACTATTGGCCGATAATAAGCGTGTTAATTTGCACGGCAATTTTTGCATTTAACATAAAAAGTTTGTGGGGCACTTTTAAAAATATTGTAAGAAAACGGAGAACACCATGAAAACATATGCATTTAACGCCATGTTGGCACGAATGAAATATATAACACGCTGGGGGCTTATGCGCAGTACACGCAGTGAAAATTTAAGCGAACACACGGCGGAAGTTAGCATTTTAGCGCATACGCTTTGCCTTATATCAAATAAAATTTACGGCCAAAGCACTAACGGAGAAAAAGTTGCCGTTGCCGCCTTATACCACGATGCAAGCGAAATTATAACAGGCGATATGCCAACGCCCGTAAAATACAAACGCAAAGAATTGCAAAACGCATATAAAGCGCTAGAGCGTGACGCCGCAAGCGATTTATTAAAGCTTTTACCCGAAGAACTTAAAGCCGACATGAGCGCTTATTTGCATGGCGATAACTTAAACGAAAAGGAAAAGCAACTTTTAAAAGCGGCAGATAGGCTATCGGCATTGATTAAGTGCATTGAAGAGGAAAACAGCGGAAACAAAGAATTTGCCGGCGCAAAAAAAGGCCAACACGATGCCCTTTTAGCCATGAATTGCCCCGAGGCAGAATATTTTTTAAAAAACATGTTGCCATGTTATGATATGACACTGGACGAATTAAGCGTGCAAAGTTAAAAACAGCCTTGTATTTAAAAATTGCCTAATAAAACAAAATACTAACTTTACATAAACTGAAAAGCTAACTTTTTCACATTGATGCTATGTTGACTTTATCACGATATAAGCTTATAATTAAAAATAAATTATTTAACAATATAAGAGGAGCCAAAGCATGAAACAAAGTAAAATAGCAACCCTTTATAAAACACCGCCCAAAGATGGCGAAAAAATAAAAATATGTGGTTGGGCAAAAACCACAAGAGATTCAAAAAACATAGGTTTTATTGAACTTACCGACGGCACATGTTTTAAAAGCATGCAAATTGTTTTTGAAAGCGAAAAAATAAACAATTACAAAGAAATTGCAAAATGCGGTGTTGGCACAAGTTTTGAAATTAACGGCACAGTTGTGCACACGCCGAACGCAAAACAGCCGTTTGAAATTAATGCAGATGAAATTGAAATTATAGGCGAATGTGGGGCAGATTACCCATTGCAAAAAAAGCGCCATACCCTTGAATTTTTGCGCACAATGCCACATTTACGCATGCGCACAAACACGCTTAATGCCGCAATGCGCGTTAGAAGCACCGCCGCTTTTGCCATACACAAATTTTTTAACGAGCGCGGTTTTGTATATGCGCATACGCCAATTATTACAGGCAGCGATTGCGAGGGCGCAGGCGAAATGTTCCGCGTTAGCACCCTAAGCCCAACTGCGCCGGAGCTTACAGAAAACGGCGAAGTTGATTACACCAAAGATTTTTTTAAAAAGCAAACAAATTTAACGGTTTCGGGGCAACTAGAGGCGGAAGCTTTTTCAATTGCATTTTCTAACGCATATACCTTTGGCCCTACTTTCCGTGCCGAAAATTCTAATACGCCGCGCCATGCCGCCGAATTTTGGATGATAGAGCCCGAAATTGCCTTTGCAGATTTAAACGACGACATGGATTTAGCCGAAGACATGATGAAAAGCGTTGTTAGCTATATTATGCAAAACTGCCCCGATGAAATTGATTTCTTCACTAATTTTTTTGATAAAACTTTAAAACAACGCCTAGAGGAACTTGTAAACAGCGATTTCGTGCGTATAACATACACAAAAGCCATTGAAATTTTAGAAAAACACAACGAAGAATTTCAATTTAAAGCTGTTTGGGGCGTTGCACTTCAAACCGAACACGAGCGTTTTTTAACCGAAAAAGTGTATAAAAAGCCTGTATTTGTAACAGATTACCCAAAAGATGTTAAATCGTTTTACATGCGCTTGAATGATGACGGCAAAACCGTTGCCGCAACGGATATGTTAGTGCCCGGTGTGGGCGAGCTTATAGGCGGAAGCCAGCGTGAAGAGCGCCTAGACGTTTTAATAAGCCGCATAAATGAGATGAATTTATCAATATCAGACTATGAATGGTATTTAGATTTGCGCCGTTACGGCACATTTAAGCACGCAGGTTTCGGGCTTGGTTTTGAAAGGCTTGTTATGTATGTAACGGGCATTGCGAATATTAGAGATGTTATTGCTTTCCCACGCACACCCGACGGTTTTTAAGGGCGATATTATTATAAATTGGCGATAAATAAGCGGCTTGCAAAACAAATTAACAAAAACAAGGTGAATTTTATGGAAAACACAACGCCCTTATTCGGCGCACGAATTGCGCCAATGTGTAAAATTTGCAGTTTTAATGAAAGCGCAGGCGAAAACGGAATTAACAATAAAATTTTTTGCGTAAAAAAATTAAAATTGGTAGATGCATTTCATAAATGCGAGTTTTATGTTTATTGCCCTTTAAAGCGTGTGCCCTTGCAAAGAAACGAATTTAAAAAATTTACAGCGGAAGATTTTATGATATAAAAAATGTAGTTTTAAAAAAGCCGGCAAAACAGCTAAGTTTGCTGGCTTTTTTTGGTTTTATAATAAATTTGGTTTTTACAGCGCAAAAAAACAGGCGGATATTTCCGCCTGTTTTGCTATTATTATAACTAATAAATATTAGCCTAATAGTTGTAGAACGCCTTGAGGAATTTGGTTTGCTTGTGCAAGCATAGCTTGTGCGCTTTGGATTAAGATGTTGTTTTTGGTGTATGCCATCATCTCTTCTGCAACGTCTGTATCACGGATTGCGCTTTCAGCGTTTTGGATGTTCTCTTCCATTACGCTTAAGTTGTTAATTGTGTGATCCAAACGGTTTTGGATAGCGCCCAAATCGCCGCGAGTTGAAGAAACGTTGTTGATAGCTGCTTTGATTAAATCAATAGCTGATGATGCACTGCTTTGATTGCTGATATCAATAGAAGCAATACCAAGTGCTGTTGTATCCATATCGCCGATAGATACTACTAACTGATTAAAGCTTTCAGAAGTATCACCAATTTGTAGTTTTAATCCTTGATCCGCAATTGGATCAACACCTGCTGTAGTTACACTACCTGCTGCCATAGTTGCACCTGTAGTATCTGTATCAGCAAAAGTTATAGCTGATACTAATGCAGCGCTATCAAGTGTACCTTTGTTTGCAGATGTAGCAACCACTTGGTCACCATCTACGCTAAATGATACACCAGCAAACGTTCCGTTATCTGCATTTTCTTTATTTAATGCCGCAGCTACTTTACCTGCTACTGTTTCAGCAGTATCATTTAACGCTAATGCAACGGTTACACCAGCCGCAGCCGCAGCCGCCGAACCATCACCCGCAGCATATGTAACAGTTACAGTTATATCTCCAGCAGCAGTACCAGCAGCTCCAAAGGCACCTGTAGTATAAGCTTGTGCCACTGAACCATCTGATTGAGTACCATCTAATAAATTAATACCATTAAAGTTTGCGCTATCAGAAATACGGTTAATTTCTTCTTTAAGTGCTGTAATTTCTTTGTTTAGGTTGTTACGGTCAACTGCGTCGTCATATGTGCCGTTAGCAGATTGGTTAGCAAGTTCATACATACGGTTAAGCATGCTGTGAACTTCGGCTAATGCGCCCTCAGCTGTTTGAACTAGGCTAATGCCGTCGTTTGCATTTTTTTGTGCAACGTCAAGGCCTGTGATTTGTGCGCGCATTTTCTCAGAAATTGCAAGGCCTGCAGCGTCGTCGCCTGCGCGGTTTACTTTGTAACCAGAAGATAATTTCTCTAGGTTTCCGCTAATAGCGTTTGTGTTTACTGTGTAGTTGCGATAAGCGTTCATCGCCATAATGTTATTTTGTATACGCATGGTTAAATCCTCCAAATTTTCCGGATAAGATCCATCTTACCCTACATAATTTTGTTTTTTTTAGGGCGAAGGCCTTACACCCTAAAACGTCTTGCGGCAAATGCATTTGC
>CAYJGM010000020.1:0-29629 GCA_964369495.1 uncultured Bacteroides sp.
AAAGTCAGCAATAAAAAAGTGAGAGATAAAATTTAAGAAAAGTTGCCCTTTTTTTATCTTTCTCGTGCTCTTGCCTATGTAGGGGCAAATGAAGTTCAGTTAGCATTTTTTGCACTTGTTTTACCCTTACTTATTTTACCCTTAATAGTAAAAAAATTAACCTGTTTTTATAAAAATAAAAAAGTATAATATAAGTGTATTATTGTAATTTAATATATTTTATCTTTATTGGTGTTGAAGTAATAGAAAGGTTTACATATGCAAATTATAATTTTAAGCGTTATTGTGTTTTTGTCTCATGCGGTGGAGGGCATAACAGGTTTTGGTTGTATGATATTGGCATTGCCTTTTGTTGCATCTTTGATAGGTGTAAAAGAAGCTGTGCCTATACTTGTTATTTTGTCTACGGTGTTTGATATTTTGCTTGTAATTCGTGACAGAAAACATATTAATTGGAGGATAATGCTTATTATAACTATAGGCTGTGGTATATTTATGCCTGTGGGGTTTTACTTTTTTAAAAATTTGCCGGAAGCTGTTTTAATGCCGGCCTTAGGTGTGATGCTTTGTTTAATTGCTGTTTTAGGATTTTTTAAAACTATATCAAAGTCAAAAGAAAATGTTTTGCAAAACAAAAACGGATTATCAAAATTAAACAAATATGCAGCTTTAATATTGCCTTTTGCAGGCCTTGTTCAGGGTGCTTTTGGTGGATGCGGCCCTTTTTTGGTAATTTACACAAGCAAAAAACTACCTGATAAAACAGAATTTAGGGGAACCATGGCGGCCGTGTGGATAGTGCTTAATTTTATAAATTTAATACAATATGTTTTCACAGGGATGCTAACCCAAAACGTAATGCTAACTTCAGTTTATTTAATACCATCAATTTTATTGGGCTTTGTTTTAGGTGTTGCGGTACATAATAAAATAAGCAAAAAGAAATTTTCGCTTTTAATTTATACTATAATTTTTTGCAGTGGAATAACTATGTTGTTTTAATGAAAAGAGGTTTTTATGAATTTACCAAGTATTTTAAAATCAAACACAACAAAAGAAAATTGGAGTGAAAGACGAAACGAAATATTAAAACTTTTTAAAGAAAATGTATATGGTGAAATACCACAGTTTACATTTGATAAAATATTTACCCTGCAAATTCAAGAGCATATTTTAAAAAATAATATCGTGTTTGAAAAGCATCTTTTATGCTTTGAAAAAGATGATATTAGCATGTCTTTTAGCTATGAAATTTATCGTGATGAAAACTTGAAAAAAAGTTCACCTGTCATTATTATGATAGACCCTTTTTCTAATAATGAAAAGCTAAAACATAATGCTAAAAGAATGAGTGAGTTTTTCCCGTTTGATATTATTACAAAACAGGGATATATTGCAATAAAATTAAATGTGGGCGAAATTTGCAAAGATTGCAATGTGCTCTGCAATGACGGAATTATGCGTTTTTTAAACAAAAAAAACAATGTTGGTGTTATTGGAATATGGGCTTATTTAACAAGTTGTTTTATAGATACATTATTTGAGAAAAAAGAAATGTTTGACTGTGATAAAATTGCAGTTTGTGGTTTTTCTCGCGCAGGGAAAACGGCACTTTGGTGTGCCGCTTTAGATGAAAGAGTTGCGGCTGTGATTTCAAATGCAAGCGGCTGCACCGGCGCTGCAATTACAAGGGGCAAAACTGGCGAGCATATAAGTGATATAACTAGCACATTCCCTCATTGGTTTTGTGGAAAATACAGCGAATACAGCGATAATGAAGATGCTTTGCCCTTAGATCAACATATGCTATTAGCGCTGTGTGCCCCTCGCCCATTATATGTTTCAAGCTCATCGTTAGATACATGGGCAGACCCAAAAAGTGAGTTTAAATCGTGTGTATTAACAAGTGAAATTTATGAATTTTCAGATGCAAGCGGATTAAATTCAATCACATTTCCAAATGAGAATACACCAATTATGGATGGTGACATCGCCTATCATGTGCGCACAGGTGAACACGCTTGCACAAAATATGATTGGGAATGTTATTTGGCTTTTTTACAAAAATATTTTAATTGATTTATTTACATATTTTGTCTCATTTGATATTATTAATATGCTAGACTAGGAATGTTTCGCTATTCAGTGCAAATGCTATGCATCAATTATATTTTTTTAAAAAAAGAGGCATAAATGAAAAACCAACGTAAACAATCACTTCAAAATAAATTAATTGTATCTAATATAATTTTAATTTCTGTAATTATTGTTTTTATAGAAGTTTTTGTTTATGCTGTGACAACCCAAACACAAATTAATGACGCAGTGCAATTGAATAATGAACAAATAATGTCTATTACATCTGCTTTTGATACTGCGATAAATGCTTTTAAAAGACAAATAGATTTTATCACCATGAATGAAACAATGCAGGATAAATTTGATGTAAAACCTAAAAATATATCACAAGAGTTAATATGGAAGAATTCTTTTAGAAGTGACATTTCAGTAAACTCAATCATGCTTGATGAGATAGATAGCGTTTATCTTTACAATTTAAATGGGGAAATTATTACATATTGGCAAAAACGTTTTAACCCCAATGATGAATTTTTAAATAGTATAGATGTAAACAAAACAGGTGAAAAAGACGATGTTTTTTCGGATAATGGCGCAGTTACAATTTCAATGCAAAATGACAAAGTAACATATAACAGAAAAATAATAGATACACAGAATTTAGACGCTTTAGCATATATAACTTTTGTGTATAACAATGAAGCACTGAGAGATTCTCTTGGAGAAATTGCAGAAAACCCCGATAGATTTATTGCTATTTTGAATAAAAATGGCAAGATTATATCACACAATAGCCCTGATGCAAATCTTTTATATTCACTTAGCGATGAAATAGACTTGTTAAATGCACAAAACGATAGCTTTGTAAAAACAAATACGATGGGTGATGTTTTAATAAGCGGTGCGTTTAATCAAACGCAAGATTTTAAACTTATAAGCATTGCTACAAGGGATAGTTTGCTTCGCTCGGCAGATTTTTCAAGGCTATTAATTTTATGTGTAGGATTTATAAGCATATTAGTCGGTGTGTTTTTACAAGTGTTAATCGCAAGGCACACATTGCAACCAGTAAAGCAAATTTTAAATTCAATAAACAAAATAGAAAAAGGCGATTACACAGGGAAAATTGAAATTAAATCTAATGATGAAATAGGGCAAATGTCACAAAGTTTTAACCACATGGTAAAGCAAATAGATGTGCTTGTAAATCAAAATTTGAGGAATGAAATAAGCTATAGAGATATGCAATTGATGATGCTTCAAACCCAAATAGACCCACATTTTTTGTATAATACGTTAGAATGTATAAATTGTCTTGCGCAACTTGGCAGAAAAGACGAAGTGAGAAAAGTTACAGTGTCTTTTTCTAATTTAATGAAATCGCTGGCAAGTGGGCCAAAAACTGTTACAATAGAGCAAGAACTTGAGTATACCAAAGACTTTTTAACGATTTATAAAGCATTGCTTGAAGAAAAATTAACATATAATATCGAATGCGATAATTTGCTTTTGGGTGAAAATATCCCAAGGCTTACGATACAACCACTTGTTGAAAATGCAGTTTTGCATGGCATAAAACAAAGCAGTAAAAACGGGCATGTGTCTGTGTGTATTATGCCATCTTTAAACGGCACATTAATTTCTGTTATGGACGATGGAGTGGGCATGCCTAAAGAAATTGTTGATAGTATAATTGCATACTCTAAAAAAGAACACACATTACAGCAGCAAGAAAAATTAGGAACAGGAATAAAAAATGTTATAGATAGGTTGCTTTTAACTTATAAAGACAATGTTCAATTTTCGATAAAAAGTGATGAATGGGGAACAAGCATAGATGTTTGCTTGCCGTTTGAAAATTTGAACGAGGAGGATGACATTTGATTAAAGTAATATTAATAGACGATGAGCCGTTAATAACACATGCATTGCACAAAGATATGCCATGGGAAAAATTTGATTGTTTTGTGTGTGGTGTTGCTGAAAACGGAGAAGACGGGATAGAATTAATTGAAAAACACAAACCGGATATTATAATTACAGACATTGTTATACCTAAAAAAAGTGGTTTGCAAATTGCAGAATATTGCAGTAAAAAGCATAGTGAGTGCAAAATAATAATTTTATCCGCACACAGCGATTTTAAATATGCGCAAAAAGCCCTTGAATATGGTGTTTCTCAATATGTTTTAAAACCTATAGATTATAGCAAATTAGAACAAAGTATAGTTAAACTTTGTGATGAAATAAAAAAGGAAAAGCAAATAAAAAAAGATGTTGAAAAACTGAGAACAACTGCTGAAAACAGCACGGAAAGGGCATCGGTTAGTTTGCTTTTTGATATGGCACGTTATGGAGATAGCTTAACCAAGCAAGAAAAAGAATTGATATTGCAAATTCACAATTTTAAGCCAAGTGTAGTTGTTTCAATGTGTGTTTATAATATCAAGAAAAATAATTTAAATGATTTAATTGTAAATTATCGCAATGAGTTTTTAAACGAATTAAATAAGCAGAATATAAAATATTTAAGCTCGAAAACTCAATATGGCATAGTTGTTCTTTGTGAACTTGAAAATGGAATTGATAAACAAATTGCATACCAAAGGCAATTGCAAATGTTGAATAAATATAAAGATGTAATTTATAATAAGGATGAAATTGCTGTTTTTTCAATAAGTGATGTTTATAATGATTTTGGCACTTTGCATATCAATTATACAAAATGCATAGCCATGCAAAAATTAGGTTTTTTTTGCGATAGACATTCTCTTTTAACAGGGCAAACTTTGCCAATAAAAAACATCGAAAATTTCAACTATATTGAAGATGTATTGCACAATATAAGGCATGGCAATATAAATAGCCTCAATAATATAATGCCGCAGTGGAAAACATATCTTCATAATTTACAAGATGAAGAGCGTGCGGATTTCGCCTTAAGAGAGGCTTATCGCTTAGTTTCTTTAGAAGCGACAAAGGCAGGCATGAGGCAAAAACCTGTCTATAATAGCGAAACAGCAAACGAAAACTGCACAAGCAAATTTAACACTGTTTTTCATTTTGCAACAGAGGTTTGCACATGCTTTGCACAAAATAATAATTTATCTGATAAAATGAAACTTTTAATAGACACAAATTATAATTCATGTGATTTGAATTTGACCTTTTTATCCGAGAAACTTAATGTGAACAGCTCTTATTTAAGCCGATTGTTTAAAAAGAGTACAGGGCAAAATTTTTCCGAGTATTTACTGCAATTGCGCCTAGAAAAAGCAAAGCATTTGCTTTGCACAACAAAAATGAAAAATTCGCAAATAGCAAATGCGGTGGGTTTTGAAGATGACCACTATTTTGGACAAGTGTTTAAGAAAAAATGTCTTGTGACTCCACGTGAATTTAGAGAAATGAATGAAAACCAATAAATTAAAATATGCCCACATAATCCAGACAGTGCAGATTATGTGGGCATATTTTAATTAGTACAAATTTTTACCTAATATGTAAAAATATTATACTTTATATAATAATTTGAAATGTTATAATAGTTTTAAGCAAAAGATGTGCAACGTTTTTGTATAAAACGCACACTTTAATAATTATAAGAGGTGAATGTGATGAAAAAATTATTAGTACTACTTATGGTGATGAGCATGTTGTTTACAATGCTTGTCGGTTGTTCAAGCACAGATGAAACACAAAGCACAGCAGGAGAAACAAGCGAAGAAAACACACAAGAAGAAGCTGCTGACACAGGCGAAGTGAAAGAGCTTGATATGTTCTGGTTTGCCGATGGTGGCGAAACTGCAGCTATGGAAAAATTAATAGAAGAGTATGAGGGTCTAAACCCTAATATTCAAATTAATTTGATTGAAGTGCCTTTTGATGACATGCAAAATAAAATTTTAATGAGCGTTTCTGGCGGAGAAGCACCTGCTATGTCACGCACAACAGAGAGCATTATAAGTGCAGTTAGCGAAGCGACAATTGATTTTGCTGATTATACTGACAAAGATGAATTGTTATCACAATTTATGCCGGCTATTCACAATTATTTCGTGCTTAACGAAAAAGTTTGCGCAGTGCCAACAGATGTTACTGCAAACGGCTTAATTTACAACAAAACTGCTTTTGATGCGGCAGGCGTTGAAGTGCCCACAAGCCCTGAAGATATTTGGACATGGGATGAATTTGTTGTGGCTGTTCAAACTGTAGTTGATAGTGGAGCGGTTCAATACGGGCTTGTAATTGACAACCCAACTCACCGCTGGAGCACAATTTTATACGAATTTGGTGGCGGCTTTGCAAGTGAAGAGGGCGGAATCCTAGGCAATGCCGAAGGCGTAGCTGCAATTGAATTTACAAAATCACTTTTTGATCAAGAAATAGTGCCAAAAAGCACATGGCTTGGTGGAGAAGACCCAAATAATATGTTCCGTTCCGGACAAGTTGCAGTGCATATGAGCGGAAACTGGATGCTTACAAATTATCGTGATAATATCACAGATTTTGAATGGGGAGTAACTTATCTTCCAATTCAAGAAAACCGCTCTAGCGTTCCCGGTGGCAAACAGCTTACAGCGTTTGATGGCACAGGCGTAGAGCAAGAATCTGTAGATTTTATAACATGGGTGACAGCACAAGAGCAAAACAAACAATATTGTGAAGAATCATTGTTTATTTCTCCTCGTTTAGACAATGCAGAGCTTGAATACTCATTTGGTAGCGAATACTTTGCCATATTTGCAAACGAGCTTGCAAATACAGTGCCACAAGCCAGTTTTGACTGGGGTTATCCGGGTTTAACAGCTCAGTTCCGCACAACATTAATTGACGGATTCTCGGAAGTGATAAGCGGAGATAAAACAGCACAAGAGCTTGCAGACGAGGTAGATGCAATAACAGATGAATGGATTAATCAATAATTAATCGCAAAAGGCATGGTGCATAATGAAGTGCCATGCCTTTAATTTTAGGGGGTAATTTTTAAATGCAAAAAGTTAAAAAGCAAAAATCCTTAACCTCGTGGAAAGTTAAAGTTTTTCCTTATGTTTTAATTGCACCAAACGCATTGATTTTTTCACTTTTTATTGTTTTGCCTGCCATTTTTGGTTTTTACTATTCGCTTACAGAATGGAAAGGGCTTGGAGACCCTGTTTTTATAGGCTTTCAAAATTATATTGAACTTTTAGGCGATGAAAAATTTTGGGAAGCAATGCTTCGCACATGCTATTATGTCTTATTGGCGTTGCCACTTATAATGGCAATTCCGCTTTTGCTTGGCTACTTATTAATAAAAGAAATAAAAGCTAGAGGTTTTTTCAGGGCGGCTTTTTATTGGCCCTCGATGATATCGTATATAGTTGCAGGCATTTCGTTTAAATTCATTTTTGGCGATAACACAGGCGTTATTAACTATTTACTTGAAATTTTTGGCGCACAAAAAGTGGAATGGCTGACAGACGGAACAATGGCGCTTATTGTTGTTGTTTTAGCTACGGTTTGGTCACGTTCAGGCTTTTATATGGTTACATATATTGCAGGCTTGCAAAGCATACCGGAATCTTATTACGAAGCCGCACAAGTTGATGGAGCAAGCCCTTTAAAGCAGTTTTTTAGTATTACATTGCCACTGTTAAAACCCACCACTTTCCTTGTGATGATATTGGCATTAATAGATTTATTTAAGGCATATGGGCTTGTAATTGCACTTACAGGTGGTGGCCCCGGCGCAAGCACAAAATTTGCGGTGCAATATATTTACGAGCAAGCATTTGATGTGTTAAATTTAGGATATGCAAGCGCACTTTCTATGGTTATGTTTTTCACAATGGCAATTTTCACATTAATTCAGTTTAGTGTAAACAAAGGGGGTAGTGTAAGTGACTAAAAGCAAATATAAAAATTTATGGGTTTATGCATTGCTTGTTATTTTGTGCATTTTATTTTTAATGCCGATTATATGGGTTACACTTTCTTCTTTTAAAAGTGGGTCAGAGCTTTTTCGTTATCCACCAACACTTTTTCCTGAAGAATTCACAATAGAAAATTACACAACAGCGTTTTCTTCCGGCAATTTTGGATTGTACTTCGCAAATAGTGCCTATGTTGCGATTCTTTCCACAATTTTAACGGTTATAATTAACACAATGGCCGGATATGCATTTGCAAAATATAAATTCCCGGGATCTAATATAATATTTGTGTTTTTTATTGCGACATTAATGCTTCCGCTTGAAGTTTTAATGATACCGATTTTTCAGGTTATAAGAGCCTTTGATATGTACAATACATTTTGGGGCATTATAATACCACCTGCGGCAACACCTGCCGGTGTGTTTTTAGTAAGACAATATTTTTTAACTGTCCCGAAAGATTTATTGGAAGCTGCACGCATTGACGGCGCAAGCGAGACTGGTATTTTCTTAAAGCTTATGCTACCAATAGCAAAACCTGTTATGAGCGTTCTTGCGATATTTTCATTTTTATGGCGTTGGAACGATTATATGTGGCCATTGCTTGTTTTGCGAGACAGTGAAAAATATACAGTTCAACTTGCGCTTTCAAATTTTGCGGGACAATTTTCGGTGGATTGGAACAGCATGCTTGCCATGAGCGTTGTAACAATGATACCTGTTTTAATTGTGTTCTTAATCTTCCAAAAGCAGTTTGTAAAAGGTATGGTTACAGCCGGTATGAAAGAATGATTTTTTATAAGTGTGTTAAATGAATTGACACTGAAAAATTAAAAGAGGGAAAACCATGAAAGAAGACATGAAAATACTGCAAGATTTGGCGAAAGAATACACAGGGCTTTTGTAAAATGGATGCTATTGGAGCGGTGGCTTTTGTTGTTTTTTTGATATAGGTTGTAAGATTTTCACATAATGAGTAAAAAAGTAAGAAATATGGGCTATTAGTACGAATAAATTAACAAATGAGGTGATACCCTGCGTAAAATATTCTGTTCTCTAAATACAAGTGTTTTTACTGTCATTTAGGGTGACAGATATTTCGGAGGTGTAACTCACCTGATAGGACGAATTAGCGGTAAAATGACCCCGAGGTGGAATTGCTTTAAAATTAGTTAGCAAAAAAACACTATAAAACGCGAAAAATTAAACTTGGGGGTGTAGCTCACATGCGTGGGCGAGCTAGCAGTAAAACGCTCCTGAGGTGAAAGGTAAAATATAACAAAGAAGCCACAATGGCATATGTTAAATATAATAATGAAAAAAGCATATTTCTCTTTAGAACAGCCCAAAATTGTACTTGTGTACAATTTTGGGCTGTTCTTATCTTTGTAATGTGAAAATTGTAAAAGGAAATAGATGTTCATATAATTAAAGCATAAAGTAATGGATTTTGCACAGAGTTACATAACTTTTTTAACGAGTGATACTGATGTACTCTGCACAGTTCTATTATATGATGAAACGAGAAAGCAAGAAGGTGTAGCTAAAGTAGAGCACTTTTATTATAAACCAAAAGAAATATTTTGTCTTAATAAATAAAAATGTTTTCCCTCACATAGTCTTATGGTGTTTTTGCGTAATATAAACTCTCGTTAAGCGCTAAAACATTTTCAATAGGTGTTTGCAATGGTGTTTCGCACCCGCCGCTTATACAACAGTTATTTTTAGCTTGATTGATACACTTATGCACTTCTTGCTTTACATATTCAGGTGTGCCTTGAAGTAATACCGAAACAGGATCTACATTGCCCGAAACAAGGCCGAAATCGTCAAGTTTTCGTGCCGCCACGGCAAAATCCACCATATGATCAACATCAAAAATATCAGGCTTTAATGTTGCTATATCGTCTAAATAGGCTGTTGTATTGCCGCAAATGTGCAATTTTACAAGTGCACCCGCCTCATGTATTGCATCAATAATACGCTTTTGGTGTGGATATGCATACTTTTTATAGAGATTATTACCCATCATCGAGCATACTGCATCGCCAATGCCTATTATATCTGCGCCTGCTTTTATTTGTTCTTTAGCATAATAAATAGCCTGCTGTGTAAGTTTATCAAAAATATCATCTAAATAATTTTCTTCATCTGCCATGTCAAGCATGGCGTCGTTTATTCCGCGCAAATTGCAATATTCAGCAACTGTGCCCTCAATCCAACCGGCAATGGGGCAAATATCTTTTACTTTTTCGCTGTACAATTTTATCGTTTCAATGCGAGCTTTCATTCTAAATGTATCATCAATTTTCGGGGTTATTATTGCATCGGCACTAGGCGTTTTATTGCACCATAAATATCCTTTTCCAATGGGATTTGAGTTTTCAGGGAAATTAACTTGTAAGCCGTAATCAATTGCTTCTCCGTAAGGGTCTGACATTACCGTTACTATGTCTGCACCGAATTTTTCAACACACAATAAATTCGCCTGCACCATTTTATCGGGCACTAAGCAAAAATCCTTATATAAAATATTGCTGTGTTTTGCTGCAAAACCCATGTAAATGCTCAAATTAGGTATTTTGTCTACACTAGTTCTATCAATACGTGAAAATAATCTCTCATATGAATTCATATATTTACCTCGTATTATCTACTGCTATTAAATTAGGGATAACATATATTTAAGTTGTAAATGTAATAATTAAACATATTAAACAGATATTATTAAAATGAGTTCATTAATCAAGCGGGTGCCAATAAAAAATCATCATTCCCTCTGCATTTGTTTCATTTTTTAATTTGCTTAATTCACATTCGTTTAACTCGCCCGTTATAAGTATGTTTTTATTGTGCTCTTGAAGTTTTTTACAAGCTTCAATAATTTTTTCCAGTTGCCAATCGGGGGCAGCTTCTCTATCTAAATTAATTTGAACGCTTTTTACAGATGCAATTTTCGCAAGGCATTCAACTATGTGTAATTCGGTATAATGAATATGTGTGATATTGTATTCAAACTCACTTAGAATTTTATCATCATATTTAAGAAACATTTTTTCGTATTGTTTAGCTGAGAACAATGTGGAGGCATCTATTTGGTAGCTTAAAAATTCACCGGGGGCATAAATTCCCCATGAAACAACTTGCCCTGAGTTCCAAAGGCCTCTTTTTTCTATATCATATTTCGCAATTTGTATATATAAATCTGTAAATTTTTCAGCAAGGTTTAAAATTTCTTCTTCATAATCATATACGGCATAGCAAAGCTCGGTTTCAGATAAATATGCCGCTAGCATGTCTATAATTCCGCGATAATGAAATTGGCTAGTGGGATATTCACCTTTGCATTTTACTAATATTTCATCTATGCATTTCTTTAAAAAAATGTTCCAAGGTGAATTTAATGCTTTTTTTATGTCAAATGCACGTATATGCTCTAATACATCGCCGGAAATTTCGCTTCGCGCAGAGCAACTAACATCTGTTGCATATATAGGGCAACCTATCATTCCACTCATCCACGATTGAGGGTATGCGGGATAATCGCAATTTAGCTTGTTTCCTAAATTTATTTTGCCTAAAGGTTTATCTAATGTTAAAAATTCATTTATGTTTATATCTGTTGCGTTTATTAATGTTGCATCACTAATAAAACTATCTTTTATAGGATATGGTTTGCGCGACCAATTCGGATGCGCAGTAAGTTGTGTAATATGTTGGGTGTTTTGTCGCTTCCAAAAATTATTGTGAAGTTCTATAACATTTTGCAAATTACCGTCAATCATATTTCATTCACAGCCTCTCTTGCAAGTTTTGACCATTTAATAAGTTTGTTTTTATCGCCATTTATAGTTTCAATATCACTTAAATTTAAATCAAAACTTACGTTATTGTTCAAACATTGTTTGCAAATATGCTTGATGTCGTTTTTGATTTCAATATCGTTATATAAAAATAAATGATTTGCAGGGTGTACATGAACTTCATATATAAAATCCGGGCCTAATTCTTGTGTTATTAACTGTGGATTTGACCAAGGTGAAATATGAAAGCGGCGCAAATTGGGCAAGTTTTTAATATACTTTGCTTTTTGTGTTAAATCTTCGCATCCATGATAATAAACCTTGCCGAATAAATTTGCTATTTCTTCATGATATGGTTGTATGAACTCTTCGTACATAATAGGGGATATTGTAGCTGAGCTTTGCGCTGAAATATATACCCAACAGTTTTTTAGTGAGTTTTCAGGGTACATATTATTTAATTCATCGTAATGAACACGGAAATCCCATGTTTGCTCTGGGCACATAATTTGCGCTTTGTCAACTATTTTAAAGCGATTAATTATATATTGTGTAAAAATTCTCATTAGCTCGTGCACAAATTCCGGCTCGTCGATAAAATCATAAAGAAGATCGTCCATTTTTCGAACTTGAGCAACATATTCAATTGGAGATGCTTCTAAAATTGGAGTTTTTATTTTAATTGGCAAAACATCTCCTGTTAATTCGCGCAAAAGAGAAATGTTTTCTTGTGTAAGTTTATTGTTTTGCTCAAAGCTTGGTTCAACAATTTTTGTTAAATCTTGTGCGTTTTCAATAACACCCGTATATTTTTTACTAATTCCGTGTTGCTTTATGTTTTGTTTTAAACCAAAAGTGCTTTCATCTTTTTTCATCTGAGGGGTAAGCCATATAGTTGGTAGAATAACATCGTCATCATCAATCCGGGTAAATTTAAATATTCTTTGGCGCAATAATCTTTCGATATTGCGCTCAAAATCAGTTGTGCATTTTAATTCTTCATCAGGGATAATTTCCTTACTAAGGGGCACGGTGAGAGTTTTCCACAAGTGTACATTTATAGGTGCAGAAGTACTACCGGGGTGATTATTATGCTTTATCCATAATTGTTTTCTTCGCTTGTTTTCTTCGCTTTCGCATAACTCTGATATATGGTGAGAAAGTTCATATAATATGGTATTCAATTAGCTTCACTCTTTCCTATGTAAATCAAAATGCAACATATTTGTTGCATTTTGATTTTGTTAATATATATTTAATTATATATTTTTATGAATAGGTGTTTTACTTTACAGTTATATTTGTGTTTGTAATAAATACTTAATTTTATATAAGGTAACTGCTTTTTAAACAAGTTAAATTATTACTTCTTTCGAACTACCAAAAAGCGGCTCGTTATTTGCACTGCGTACCTCATTTAGTTCGTTTAAAAGGTTTCTTGAAAAAATTTCAAGATCGTTTGAATAAATAACGATGTTCATTCCATATGTGCACCATTTTATTTGAAGTTCTAAATTCGTGCTGTGTACACCAACTGATTTGTTGTGTTTTCTACAAGTTTCTATTATATATTTAATAGCTTCATCGAATTTAGCGTGATGATATTGTTCTGCTATACCTAAACTTACGCTTAAATCGTGGGGGCCTACAATTATACCGTCAACACCATCAGTTTGAACAATGTCTTCAAGATTTTCCATGCCTTTAATGCTTTCGATGTTTATAAGCAAATAATTATCGCGATTAAAATTATCAAGGTATTGTTTTTCTTCGTTTGTAAGAATTACAGTGCCATTAATAACACCTGTAAGTTTTTCGCCTTTTAGCGGCCTGTATTTAACGGCACCAACAAGTGTTTTCACTTGCTCTTTAGTTTCTACATAAGGCACCAAAATACCATTTGCGCCGCCGTCCATAACTCTCACTACCTCGTAAGGGTCGTGCGAAGATACTCTAACAAATGTACTTAAATTACTTTTTTGATAATTATTCACAACCCAAGACAACCCAAGCCTATCATTTGGTATATGCTCACTATCAACAAAAACAGCATCTATTCCCGAACTTGCAAGCTTTGTTGCCCACAAAGGATGGTTTGCAACTGTTAAAGTCATGTATAATCGTTCGCAATTTTTTAATTTTAGCTTTAATTGTTGTGCATTCATATTAACCCTCAACTTACTTCCAATCAGTTATTTTATTAATTATTTCTTGTTGTTCTTTTATGTCGTATGTTTCAATTTGTAAACAAATACCCCTTGGGTCTTTAAACTCATCAATAAAATCTTGCAAATCTTCTTTGTCAACATCTACAACAATAGGAATTTTGCTATTTAATATTTTATGTATAAGTGGCGACCATTGCATTATTGGCCTATCACTTCCAACGCCTTGCACCCATTGAATTGCGCCTAAATTCGGCAGTTGCATAATATAATCTATATGTTTAGCTACGCCCTTGCCGTCTAAATGGAATGTGTTAAAATCCATGTGTTGCATGATGTTGCATAGATTATCTAAAGCATATTCTTTAAAGCAATCCTGCGAGAACATTGTTGATAAATCTGCCGCCGGAATGTAGTTTTTTCCCAATAAGGGCATGTTTAAAAAATTTACTACCGGTTGTTCGTACTTTTTATATAAATCATAAAAACTATCGTAAATTTTAAAGAACGGCTGTGTTGTTTTATCTATTAATTTTTTTACATTTTCCGGCTCGTCAATCATGTCTATAAGTAAATCTTGCGTGCCTCTGATAGGGTCTATTGTGTCCATACCGGCGTATAAATCGGGTAAGCCAACTAAAAATTTACCATTGCAATTTTTTAATAAGCCCTCAACAAGTTTTAAGGCAGTTGCATATATTTCGGTGTTCAAATCCGCTGTTAAATTATCAATATTAGTATAATCATGCAAAACAGGATCCAGCGCCCAACCCGTTGTTTCATTAAAAGCAAGCTTAACACCGAAAAAAGTAGAATAAAAAGCAGGGCTGAAATCTGCGATACAAACAGGCAAATTATCGCCGAGCAATGGTTTTTTTGAAAGCGAATTTAAGTAAGTTTCAATTTTATAATCAACATCAAACCATTTTTGTGTATAGCTTTCCCATCGTTTACCATTGCCAACATTTTCATCTGCTTTTGTATCTCTAAAAAATGCATTATGAGAGGTAAATCTTATTATGGGCCTATCTGATATATCAAATTCGCGCCATGCCTCATAACGTTTAACTGTATCAAGAAAATCCGGTTTACATTCAATTTTTATATTGTTCCAATCGCTGTATTTATTAATTTTCATTTATATATCAGCCTTTACAAATAAATATTTTGTGCTGTGAATACGGTAATAGAAATTTCATAGCATAATAGTGTGAAATAAAAGATTTAATAATGATATTTAATAAATATATATTAACGAGTTACCATATTAAAAATGATTTTCCTTTTAATTTTAATATAGCTTCAATTAAAAAATAATCTGCATATATTAAAGGAATGTGCGTGCCTTCGGTGCCGTGGAATGCCACAGTGCAGTTTTGAACAAGTGAATCTTTGTTAATATCCCAACATACATGGTGTTTGCATACTTGTTTAAGTATTTTTAAAGCAGGTAGTAAATATAAATTTTTATCACTTTCATCGCATAAATCGGCTATGAAAAGCAATCCGCATGCAGCAATTAATCCTGCTGAAACATCAATTTTATCGTTTGATGCCATATCTCTAAAATCAACAGCAGGGATATAATCGGTGTTGGATATATTAGCAATAAAATAATGAGCGGCTTTTTTTGATGCATTTAAGTATCGAATGTCTTTTGTATAATAATAATTAAGCGCAAAACCGTAAACAGCCCAAGATTGCCCACGAGACCAAGAAGAACCTGAAAATGAACCTTGCCCTGCGGGATAACCAATACATTCACCTGTTACAGGGTCAATATCCGCAATGTGGTTACAAGAACCATCTTCTCTTAAAAGAAAATTCAATGCAATATCGGTTTGTGCACTTGCAACAGCTTTAAAACGTGGGTCTTTCGTTTCGTTGCTAGCCCAATGCAATAAGGGCAAATTCATTAAGCAATCAATTATAATATACCCTAAGTGGTTATTCCATGCTCGTATATACTTGCTTTGCGGGTTAAATCTTCCGGCAAGCAAATTGGCTGCATGAAGCGCCCTTTTTTTTGATATGCTGTTATTTGTTAGTTTGTAATTTGCAACAGACGTATGCAAATACATAAAACCAACATCATGGTGCAATCCCTCAAATTCATTTAATGCAATATCCAAGCGTTCTTCAACGATAGAAGCTTTTTGCAAATATAATTCGTTTTTTGTAGCATTATACATTTGCCACATTATTCCGGCCCAAAAGCCGTTTGTCCACCAAGCAATATCTTGTTCGCCTTTATCGGTGTAAAAGCCGTTTTGTGGAATGTATGGGATTTTATTTCCAATGCGTTTTGCTTGGGCGTTAATTTTAGTTTCTATATTATTATAGGTTTCATTTAGCCATATATTATCAAGCATTTTTACTCCTATTTATATAATGGACCCAATACAGAGCATGCATTATAATCTGCTTGTTCCAAGTTTTGTGTTCCAAATTCTGCCCACATTGCCGGCCTGAATATTTCATCATCGCTTACATTGTGCATACTTATGGGTATGCGAAGCATAGAAGCCATTGTAATTAAATCGGCACCAATATGCCCATAGCTTAATGAAGTATGGTTTGCGCCCCAGTTGTTCATTACACAGTATGCATCTTTAAATGCAGCAGTGTTAGTTGTTATTGGTGCAAAATAAGTAGTAGGCCAAGTGGGGTCGGTTCTGTTATCGATGATGTTATGAACATGCTCCGGAATATTAACAATATATCCCTCGGCAATATGCATAACGGGGCCTAGATTTTTGGTGTAATTAATACGCATCATAGTAGCAGGCATTTCGCCTTTGGTTGTATAATCGGTTGAATAACCACCACCGCTAAACAATTCAATTTTGGCATATCTAAATTGTGTTTGTTTTATACAATTATCAATTTCCTCTTTTGTTATATCCCAAAACGGTTTCATTGCCGGCTTGCCATTTATTGTTTGCTCACCGGTTCCGTCTAAAGCGGCAGGGCCTGAATTAATTAAGTGAATAAATCCGTTGGCAGCCTTTCCTGTTGGTTTCCAGTTCATAATTTTTTCAAGCGATTTTGGGCTCCAATAACTTCTTACATCGGCAAAAATTTGTGCTGTGCCTGTAAGAAGGTGAGAAAATAACATTGAAATTGCATTTAAACAATCGTTTTCGGTGGCGAAAATAAATGGTTCGCGCGCGCCTGCCCAATCGAATGATGAATTTAATATTGCTTCTGAAAAATCTCCGGTTGGTAAAAAATCTGTCCAGTTTCGTTGGCCTTGAAAACCTGCGGCTATCGCATAATGCCCAAAAGATTCCTCTTTAAAGCCAATTTCGGCCAGCTTTTTATTTCCTATCATTAAATCTTTAAAAACAAGCGTCATTTTCACAACATTTTCAATAACAACTTGCTGTTGCTCTTTGCTGTGCTTTAAGTGTGGTGGGTTTAAATCTTCCCCGAAATTCAACTTATTTTTAGCCCATGTTAAAGCAATATCAAATTCCTCTTTATCATATATATTTAGTTGTATACGCCGCAAAACTTCTGTCATATCAACGTATTCATTTCTCATTCCAAGATAATCTTGGAAAAAATTCTCGTTTACAATAGAACCTGCAATACCCATAGATACCCCACCGATAGATAAATATGCTTTATCTCTCATTGTTGCAACTGCAATTGCGGCTTTTGAAAAACGAAGTAATTTTTCAATTACATCATTTGGAATATGCCTATCGTTTTTTTCTTGGATATCTTTACCGAAAATACAAAAAGCAGGCAAGCCTTTTTGGTTGTGTGCAGATATAACAGCAGCTAAATAAACTGCGCCCGGGCGCTCGGTGCCATTAAAACCCCATATTGCTTTTATCATAAGTGGGTCTGTCTCCATTGTTTCGGTACCATATGCCCAACAGGGAGTTACTGTGATTGTAGCTTTCACATTTTCTTTTTTAAACAGTTCATTGCAAAGTGAATTTTCATTAACACCACTAATGCACGTGTTTGGAACAACACATTCAACGGGAAAACCGTTTGAGTGTTTTAACTGTTGTTCAATTAATTCTTTCACACTATGTGCCATTTGCAAAGTTTGAATTTCAAGAGATTCTCTTACGCCTCCCATACGGCCTTCAAGCAGTGGACGAATACCTATTTTTGGCATCTCTGAATAGAAACGATTTTGAAATTGAACTTTCATGTGAAAACTCCTTGTATTTAAAAATTCGAAAAAAACTTATCTAATATTAAATGTGCGCATCCGCTTGAACATTCGTCGGTTTTTACTTTTCCTAAAGTAACGGATATTTTATCTGTTGAGTACGAAAAGCCTTTAGAATTAATGTTTTCGTTTAATCTTTCTAGTAATAGGTTGCTGTTGTTAAGCGGCAAACCGCCTAAAATCACTGTGTTTATATCGAATAAATTTACTAAATTTATAATGCCTGCGCTTAAATATTCTATCATTTTTTTAATTGAAACCGAGGCTGTTTCATCGCTGTTTTCAAATTTATCTAGTATATTTTGTAAACTGATATCGCTTTCGTATGTTTGATTGTTTTGTTTAAGTAAATTCTTGTAATTTTTAATAATATTCGGTTTGCTAACATGAAGTTCTAAACAACCACGGTTACCACATTTGCATAAATCTCCATTAATATCAATTGTCATATGCCCAACAAAGCCTGCGTTTCCGGCATGCCCATAATATGGTTTGCCATTAATAAAAACAGCCGCACCCACACCAGAACGAATTGCAAGGTATATGAAATCGCTTTGGTTAGTAATTGGGTTCACTTTTTTTTCGGCAAGCGCTAATAAATGAACATCATTTTTTATGCTTATAGGTACATTTAATTTTTCAAACAGATAATCTTTTATATTTATATTTTTCCAATTATGGGCACGTTCAGAATATACTGATATCCCCTTAGACGATTCAATTCTTCCGGAAATGCCCACACCTATTCCTATACAATATTCCAAATTTAAAGAATTTTGTTTGCAAGTAGTTATTATTAAGTTTGCAACATTTTCAAGCACAGCATTTGGGTTTGTAGCTTGTTCACCTAAAGTTAAAGATTGCTGAGCAGTAATTTCCGATTTTAAATTCATTATACAAATTCGTATTTCAGGGAATTCCATATCAACCCCAATGCTAAAATACAAAGATTTATTTATATCCATAAGCATAGGGTTTCTTCCGTGCTCTGCTTTTGCAAAGCCTACTTTGGAAACGATATTACGCTCTTGCAATTCTTTCACAATGTTCACAACAGTTGGTCTACTAATTCTTTTTTTGAAAATTATTTCTTCAAGAGTTAGCGGGCCATATTGTCTTATTGTATTTAGTATCTCTTTTTTGTTTGCTTTTTTCACTGTTTTTGTGCTATTAACCATTCTAATTTCCTTTCAAGTTTAAATAATTTCTAAAGTTTATGCACATTTGTGAAATATGTTTGTTTGGTTTAAAAATGCTAGATGTTCCACCAACAAAAACTTCTGCCCCTAGTTCAAAACATCTTTTACCCGTTTCAAATGAAATATTTCCATCTACTTCAATTAAAATATCTAAGTGGTGCTTTTTGATGTACTCACTGGCTTCATGTATTTTATCATACATGCTGTCGATAAATTTTTGGCCGCTAAAACCCGGCTCAACAGTCATGATTAATATGAAATCAATGTAAGGTAAAATGTTTTTAATTGCTGAAAAAGGAGTGCATGGGCTTAGTGCTATTCCCGCCTTTGCCGCTTTGTTATGTATACACTCAATAATTTTTATAGGAAAATTGGTTGCCTCATAATGAAATGAAACATAATCGTTTTCCTTCATTGGTAGAGTATTAATAATATTTTCCGGTTTTTCTACCATTAAGTGTATGTCAAGAGGTAAAATTGTTTTAATGTGCAATTGTTTCACAATTTCTATTCCAAAACATAAATTTGGAACAAAATGGTAATCCATAATATCTATATGTAACATATCACATTTTCCGCTTTCAAGCAAGCGAATTTCATTGTTTAAATCAAATAAATCGGCGCACATAAGAGAAGGCGATAAATAAATCATAAACTACACTCCAATATTATTGATTTCGCAAAATTTTTCGATTTCGCTTTTATAAGGCAAGCAATCCAGCGCACCTTTTTTTGTAACAGCTAAAGTGCCGCAAATATTGGCGTAAGTTATTGCTTTTTCAATATCATTATATAAAAGATAATAATATGTTAAAGCGGCTGTAAAACTATCTCCCGCTGCGGTTGTATCAATAACTTCAACATCATATGGTTTATAAAATTTACTTATAGTATCACACAATAAATAGCAACCTTTGCTACCTAATTTAATAACAATGTATTTTGCGCTTGTTTGTTCTTTTAAAATATGTGCTGCTCTTATAATACTTTCGTTATTTATTAGTTCAATGCCTGTTAAAGCATATGTTTCTGTTTCATTAGGAGTAAATATAATAATGTTTTGCAATTTTTTTAAGCTGAATTGTTGTGCGGGGCCTGCGTCAATAACAACAGGTATATTGTGTTTTTTTGCCATCTCGGTGCACTCTATTATTATTTTTTGCGGAAGTTCAAATTGTAAAATTAAAACATCGTAATGGTTTTGAAAAACATCTTTTAATTGGTGCAGGGAAATTAAATTGTTTGCCCCACTGTAAGAAATAATTCTGTTTGAGCCATCATCGGATAATAAAATTGCGGCAAGGCCGGTAACGTTTTGTTTGTGTTTTTTTACATAGGTAGTATTAATGTTTTCGCTTTGTAATTTTGATAGCAAAATTTCTGCATGGTTATCATCGCCAACATTTCCTACAAATGTAACATCTGCACCAATTCTTGCACAAGCAACAGCTTGGTTTGAACCTTTTCCACCCGGGGAATAGAAAAAATCTGTTCCATAAATACTTTCGCCATTTTCCGGAAAATTAGTTATACCTAATACAATATCTATATTAATGCTACCTATCACCAATATGTTTAAATTTTCCATATAGTGCACTCCTTTTTATGAGTTTAACATAAGAATATTCTTTTTGTCAACGATATTTATAAAAATATTTTAAAAAATATTTTTTAAAAATATATTGACAAATACAACACCGGAATGGTAATATAGACTAAATTAATCTAAAATTGAATAAAATTTTGTGAAAAACATTAATTCTCGGAGGA
Source organism: uncultured Bacteroides sp. (assembly GCA_964369495.1). Lineage (GTDB taxonomy): Bacteria > Bacillota > Clostridia > Oscillospirales > Ruminococcaceae > Ruthenibacterium. The sequence continues at coordinate 21,127 of CAYJGM010000020.1, forward strand.
AAATTATGAGCAATATACTTTCTAAAGTAAGAGAGTACATTGGAAATTTTGCAAACAATCGTAATTTAAAACCCGGATATTTTACGCTTGTTTTAATATATACAGGGTTTATTGCCATAACCAGTTTAGAGAGGGTTTTTGTAAGTACATTGTTTATAAGAATAACCCAAAGCAATTCCACTTCATTTATTTATAATATAATTGTTTTTACGTTTTGTTCAATTTCAATGTTTGTTTCGGTTTTTTTGCTAAGAATAAAATCTGCTAGTTTTACATTTAAGTTAAGCTTGCTTTTTTACATAACAATGTATTTTATGTTTTTAATTTTTTTTGAAAATATTGTAGATTTCATGCCGTATATTGCTATTGCATCAGGCATTGCAAGCGGATTTTTTGCAACATCTTACAATGTGTTATTATGCGAATTCACTATGGATAACTCCAGAGATTTAGGTATATCTATATTGAATATTTTTGGAGGGGCTATTTCACTAACAGTTCCGATTATTGCCGGTTATGTCATTGTTTTTTTAGATGGGTTATCTGGATACATAGCCGTTTTTGCATTTGCGTTTATAGTTTCAGTTTACACAATGCTGATTTCCACAAAACTAAAAGGGGTTTCAAAACAAAATCGCAAGTTAAATTTTAAGGGTTTGTTTTGTGCATTTAAAAGTAATATAACTTATACTTTTTGTCTTTTAGCCGTATATATAAAGTGTATAAGAGAGGGAATTTTATCTTTTTTAGTTAGTGTAATATTGTTTCAAATAATTACAAATGAAGCAGTTGTAGGCTTAAACTCATTTTTTACGGGAATAGGAATAATATTAGGCGCGTGGCTTTACGGTAAATTTATTACGCCAAACAGAAGATTAGCTTCTATTTGCTTATCTGTTAGCATAATGTCGATAATAACAATTTTTTTGCTGTTTAATACAACCCCAATGTTGATAATTCTTTTCAGTTTGGCAAATGCAATTTGCAACCAATTCATAAACAGCCCGTCTTTTTCGATAGTATCAAAAGTGGTAATGGAAACAAAGCAAACAACACAATTATTTGCAGAATATAACACAATTCGTGGGGTGTTTGTTGCTTTGGGCAGGGTGAGCGGAATAGTTTTTGCTTTGCTTTTGCCGGAAAAAACAATTTATTATATTCTGATGATTTTTATAATAACAAGCATTCAATATATAGTGAATATACTGTGCTATTTTATTTTAAAACGCCACCATACATATATAAAACAGGTTAAAACACAGGTTTAATACTTGTGATAATATACAAAAATCAAGGAGGAAATATTATGAAAAAATTTCTAGCTTTATTTCTAGCATTTACAATGTTGCTTAGTTTAGCAGCATGTGCAAGCAGCACAACAGATGAAACAACACAAACTGGCGACAGCACCAGTGAAAGCGCACCTGTGGAAGATGTTCACATTACTTATCTTGGTGCGGGAAGCGCAGAAATTGAACCTGATAGTTGGGCAGAAAATTATGTAAACGAACATGTTGATGGCGTGGATTTTGAAATGGTTAAAGCAGATAACAACAATTTCGAGCAAGTTGATTTAATGCTTGCCTCAGGAGAAATGCCTGATGCAATGTGGGTTTTACATAAAACTGCTGAAGATGTTTACTCACAAGGAGTTTCAAGAGAAATTCCAAGAGAAATGATTGAACAATATGCACCTAATTACACAGCACTATTAAACAGCGACCCATACGGTTGGGAACTTATGCAATCTCCCGATACAGAGGGAAGTTATATTGGTTTAACCGGATATACAGGCGGTGTATCCGATTCATTAATGTTCGTTTCTCTTTATAGATACGATTGGCTAGAGCAACTTGGAATCGAGCCTAACGGAGAGGTTATTCCTCTTGATGATTCGGGCAAACGTTTCATGGCAACAGAGCCATTTACTCAAGATGATTTCACTGAAATAATGGAAAAATTTTCAACAATGGATCCGGATCAAAACGGAGAAAACGATACATACGGCATGACAGCCGGATTTGATGAATCATTCTCATGGAACTCTGTTTTATCTATGTTTAATATTCAAGGAACAATAAGCGATGGCGGCTACAACAATCTTGGTGGTTTTATTGAAAGTGACGGAAAAGCTATTTCACCGTTTGTTTCAGATGAATATAAAGAATTTTTAACATATATGCAATCAATGTATAATAACAAATATCTTGATCAAGAATTTGCAACGCTTGATAGAAACCAAGCACATGAGAAATTCTCTGATGGAAAAGCCGGCTTTATAACATATTTGTTCTCTTGGGTAAACCCAAATCTTGCTGCACTTGATAGCAGACCTTCACAAGCAGTTTTAACAAGAAATGAAGATGCAAAAATATTAATTGCTCCTCCTAATGTTGCAAATGATGGTTCAGGCGGTTCGGTGCCGTATTCTTATATCAACTACAATTATAAATTTGTTGTAAACGAGAATGTTACAGATGAAGAACTTGCTAAAATTTTAGAAGTGTTCGATTATATTCATTTTAATGAAGAAGCACAAATTGCCTTGCGCTATGGTGAAGAAGGCGTGCATTTTAATTGGGAAGGCGAACCATTGCTTTCAAGCCCGGTTCCAATCGGAGAAGAATCTTATAGTGGTGGCGTTTATGGATTAAATGCATTAAACACATATATAAGAAGCACAGAATTAGGCCAACTTGCATATGCAGATTCTACAAGAATGTTAGCGGAATATGTAAGTGGTGATTGGTTAGAATATGCATTCGCACCGTATAAAGTAAGCGTTGGCACAAACGATGCTTTGGTTGATGCCAGAGATAAATATGCAGCTAACTTAAAAACAATCTCACTTGAATATTTTTCAAATGCCATATCCGGAAACAGTAATGTAGAAGGAGATTGGGATGCTTATATAGAAAATTTAAACGGCGCAGGATATATCGAGTTTGAAGAGGCTATACAAGGTTGTCCCAATTATAAAGACATAGCACCGGAAATTTTATTTGAATAACTAAATTAAAACCAGCAGAGAGTTCTACTCTCTGCTGGTTAATAAAAATTGTTAAAAAACAAACATATTTAATTAACATAGTGTTTTTAATGATATAAATAGAATAGGGAGAAGTTGAAAATGATAACAAAAGCGCTGGAGAATAAAAAAACACAAAACACAAAAAATATAATGAATAAAAGGGCAAGCACAGTAAAAAAAATGTGGCCTTTATATTTGTTTTTACTTATTCCTGCAGCTTTTTTGTTTGTGTTCAACTATTTGCCTATGTATGGTGTTTTAATTGCATTTAAAGATTACAATTTTTCAGATGGAATATTAGGAAGCGAATGGAATAATTTTGAGCACTTTAAAATTTTATTTACTGATATTTTATTTCAAAGGGCATTGCGAAATACAATTATTTTAAGTTTTTTTAGAATTGTAATTTGTTTCCCATCCGGAATAGTTTTTGCTATTTTGTTAAACGAAATTAAAAATATAAGGTTTAAAAAATCAGTTCAAACTATTAGTTATTTACCGCATTTTATGTCATGGGTTATCGTTTCAACTTTCGTGTATCAATTACTATCTCCTGATATGGGCGTACTTAATTGGTTTAGAAGTTTATTTGGGCTTGAAAGCATAAATTTCATGGCTAAAACCGAATATTTTTTGCCGGTTTTTATATTATCGCTTTTATGGCAAAGTATAGGCTGGAACTCGATTGTATATTTAGCAGCAATTACAAATGTAAACCCGGAGCTGTATGAATGTGCTGATTTAGAGGGGGCTAACAGATTTCAAAAAGCATGGTTTATAACAATTCCATGTATTGCCCCAACAATTACAATTTTGTTTATTTTGCAAATGGGCACAATAATGAAAGCAGGATTTGATCCTGTGTTCAATTTGTATAATCCAATGCTTTACGAAGTAGCCGACATTATTGATACATACACATATCGCAGTGGAATTATAAATGCTCGGTATGATTATTCTGCGGCAATTGGCCTATTCCAAAATGTTATTGGGCTTGCGCTTGTGTTAATTTCGAATAAATTAAGCCGAAAAGTAAACGACTATGGTTTGTTTTAACAAATAAAATAAAAAGGGGTTTTACAGTGTATAAAAGAAGAAAGAAACCGGAGCTATTTGATATATTCAATATAACTTTTATGATTTTGTTTTGCATAACCATAATTTTCCCGTTTTGGGATATGATTGTGCGTTCATTATCTGCGCCTGAACATTCGTCATCTTTAGGAATGATGTTAATACCACAAGATATTACATTTTCGTCGTATAAATTTATTTTATCAGATGATGGAATTCTCATTGCATATGTAAACACTATTTTAAGAACTGTATTGGGCGTAGCGCTACATGTTGTGCTTACGGTTTTGGCGGCATATCCTCTTTCAAAACCGGAATTACCGTATAGAAAAATTATTACAATGTTTTTTTTAATACCTATGTTTTTTCAGGGAGGTATGATACCATCTTTTATAATAAACAGAAGCCTTGGGCTTGTTGATAATTTTTTGGTTTATATTTTGCCTAATGCCGTAGTTGTTTATAATACAATTTTAGTTCGTAATTTTTTCATGTCGATTGATAAGGGAATTGAAGAATCAGCGTTCATCGACGGTGCAAATTATCCGCAGATACTTTATAAAATTATCGTGCCTATATCTAAGCCCATAATTGCTACAATAGCTTTGTTTCAAGCAGTTTATCATTGGAATGAATGGATGACATGCCTTTTGTATATACGTGATGAAGCTAAAATAGTAGTACAGATAATTTTAAAAAGAATGATGGATTTATCTGATAACCAAAATGCTGAAATTGCAGAGTTTTTAGCTATTAATGGTGCAGATGTAATTACAAGTGTATCTGTACAAATGGCAACTACAATTGTTACGGTTTTACCAATTGTTGTAGTTTATCCGTTTATTCAAAAATATTTTGTACAAGGAATTATGGTTGGTTCGGTTAAAGGTTAGATAGTGTCGATACTATTTATATTTTAGGAGGAAAAAATGTTTGTTAATTACGTTAAATCAGAACGATTAAAAAACAATTTATTAAACATTGAAAACTTAAACTTGTTTAATACTCATATCAATGAAAAAGATGTTGAACCTGAAATAGTTGAACATATAATTAGCGTTGCAAATAGCTATTTGAATGATGCTGAATTTATTTTACCAACAGCATATGATTACATGAGCTACTTTAATAGTGGTTCGCGCGGTGCATATACTGATAAAATAATCGAAAATCGAAAAGTTTTAGTAATGCTAATTTCGGCAGAATGGTTAACCAGAAAAGGAAAATATATAGAAAAAATTATAAACTATTGTTGGAGTTTTACAGAACTTGCAACATGGGTAATTCCTCCGCACCAATATTGTTCGCGCCATTATGAACCAAAGCAAAAAATACTACCTGATATTTACCAAAGATGGTTTGTAGATATATATGCAGCAGAAATAGCAGGGCTTTTGGCTATGAGTTGCTTTTTGTTTAAAAATGAATTTAATGCTGTAAATGAAAGCATTTTACAACGCATCAAAGTTACAGTGCGCAAACGCATTGTTTTACCATTTTTAGAAAATGATGATTTTTGGTGGATGGGTTTTGTTAAAACGGCACATCCTATGAACAATTGGAATCCATGGAGTATATCAAATATTTTAATTGCACTAAGTGTGCTTGAAGATGACAATGTGTTGCGCTATAAAGGTTTTGAAAAATCTTGTTATTGCTTACAAAATTATATTGATAAAGCTTTTGATGACGGTGGTTGCGATGAGGGGCCGGGCTATTGGGGTGGTGCGGCGGCATCGCTTTTAGATTGCCTGCAATTATTGAACATAGCCACAAATGGAGATTGCAATTTTTTCAACGAACCATTAATAAAGAAAATGGGAGATTATTTATGTAAAGTACATATTGCAGAAAATAAATATGCAAGCTTTGCCGATGCAAGATCTTATACAATTCATGCTCCTACATTAATTTACAGATACGGAAAATTAACCGCTAGCACAGAGTTAATGAGTTTAGCATATGAACAATTAAAAGTTATTAATGTTGATGAATTTTTAAACAAGCGTTATATCACAATGTGTTTTCGTTGGTTTTTAGATTTGATCGAATGGAAACATTTAAGTACTACAAATAGCGATACAAGAATAATAAACCTAAAACAAACAAATTTCTTACCTAATTTACAAGTTATGAGTTGTAGACAATATAACAATTATGATGGGATTTTTTTATGTTGCAAAGGTGGAACAAATGAAGAAAGCCACAACCATAATGATGTAGGAAATTATGTGGTTTATAAAAATGCAAATCCTATGATAATTGATGTGGGCTGTGAAGCATATACTATTGAAACATTCGGCCCAAATCGGTATTCTCTATGGAATATGATGTCTTCAAATCATAATTGCCCTGAAATTAATGGTTTGGTTCAAAAATTCGGCTTAAAATATCGTGCTAGTGATGTTGAACATACGAATGATGATTTAAGTTCTACAATGACTATGAATTTACATAACGCTTATGAAGAAAATGACGTTATAAACTGTATAAACCGCAAAATAGTTTTTTATAAAGGTGATAGTTGCAAGATAAATGTGATAGATACAATAAAATTAAAACTACCAACAGCTGATATAAAAAACCATATTATGTGTGTATATAAACCGATAATTGCAGATGAGAATACATTGATTATTCAAGCGGATGATAAAACTTCTTTGAAAATTCAATATGATAGCTTGCTTTTTAACTGCGAAATTCAACCAATTGCAATTACTGATGATCAAATGATAGATAACTGGAAAACAAATGAATTATATAAAATTGTTTTTAGCACTAAAGTTAAAACAAACGATGTAGTTTTTAACATTACATTATTATAATTAAAGGTATATATCGCTAAAATAATATAAACCGGTTTATGCACTTCGATGTATTGTCCACGTGCTAGCTTACAGTGTGCGGTGAAAACTAAATATATGATGATATTGACAATTTACCTATTGATTAAATGAAGCGACAATGTATATTGAAAGGATTAAATCATGATTTGGACAAGAGAACGCTACATATCTCATTGCAATTTTGAATTTACAGGGAGAGAAATGTTTTGCGAACTTTTTGGCCCCCTAAACGTTTTAGAACGAGAGTGGAGAGAAAAAGGAGTTAGTGAAGATGAGATAAACATGATTGCATTTGATTGGGATTATGTTTTAAAAGCAGACTTAGCGGCGAATTGTGGATGTAATTCAAAAATTCACCCATATATAATTGAAGATAATGATGAATACACATTGTCGAAAGATAACATGGGGCGTACAGTTAAATTATGCAAAAATGTAGCTAGCTTACCGCTGCCGCTTGAATATCCTGTTAAAACAGTTGAAGATTGGCTGGAAATAAAAAATTGGTATACATTTAGTGAAGACAGAGTTAACATGAAAGAACTAAAAAAACAAAAAATGTTGCAAGAAAAAGGCTATCTAACAGTGCTTTATGTGCCGGGAGGATTTGATGAACCAAGGCAAATTATGGGAGAGGAAGAACTGTGCATAGCTTGCTATGAAGAACCTGAAATGGTAAAAGATATATTAAACACGATTTCCGATACAGTTGTTAGCTGTATTGAGAGTATAGCAGAAATTGTTAGCATAGACTGTGTAAGCATACACGAGGATATGGCAGGAAAATCAGGGCCTTTGTTTGGGCCAAGGCAAGTGGATGAATTTATGAAACCATATTATAAGAAGATATGGAAAGCGGCAAAGCAAGCCGGTGCGAAAGTTTTTTCACAAGATAGCGACGGAAATATGAATGCAATACTAGACAATATTTTAGATTGTGAGGTAAATTGCATTTTTCCGTGCGAGCCTGCCGCTGGAATGGATATTGTGGAAATAAGAAAAAAGTATGGCAATAAATTTGCGCTTAAAGGTGGAATAGATAAGCTTGTGTTGCGAGAGGGGAAAAGCGAAATATTGAAAGAACTTGAGTATAAATTTACGAAAGAACTTTTGAATGGTGGTACTATTTTTGCAATTGACCACAGAATACCTAATGGTGTAACGTTAGAAAATTACAAGTATTACGTAAATACAGCAAGGGAAATGTTGAATTTAGAACCTATTAATAATAAAGGTTGGCAGAGAATGGCGTTTTAAGTTTACAAGCAAAAGAATGAGTGCATTTTAGTGTGCTTAACGTTAACATTTTTAGTTTGAAACATAGCAAAAGAAAAAAGCCATTATAGCGTCACCTATCATCGACATTCGTACAAAAAGAAAAAACCATTATAGCAATATAACTTGACATATTAAGATATATTTGATAGAATTGTCATGTAAGTGAATTATATTTTTTATACTTTTCATATTCTTTTTTGTTATGCGGGGGTGTAGTTCACCTGGGAGAGCGCTTGAATGGCATTCAAGAGGTAGTCGGTTCGATCCCGAT
>CAYJGM010000021.1:0-29301 GCA_964369495.1 uncultured Bacteroides sp.
CATTTGCCAAACATGCCTGTTGCATAGCCGCCCTCTTTAAAATAATCTGCCATGGTTTTAAGCTGCGGTTTCATAAAATAACGGCCGTTAAGCGTTGAATAAACCCCTGCGCCAAATGAATATTTGCCAGACATTAACGCCGCGCGTGCGGGCGCACAAAGAGGGTCTGTGTGGTAATCTTCAAGTGAGATTGCATTATTGCATAGCCAATCTAAATTAGGCGTTTTAAGCCACGGGTTACCGTGTGCTGCAATATCGCCATAGCCTTGGTCGTCTGTTAAAATAACTATTACATTTGGCTGTTTATTCATTTTACGCCCTACTTTCGCATTTAATTTATTTCAATATCATACACGCCAAAGCGCTCGTAACCGTTTGTTTGCAAAAAGCAAATTTTGAATTTTTCATACTGTTTTTTATCAATATCACATCTGCAAACCCTTTGGTAATTGCCGTTTACATCTGCAATTTTGTGCCATTCGCCGCCAAAATAGCCGAAAACATCAAACTGCTTTACAACGGTTGTCCACACGTTTTTCTCATAAACGGTTTCAAGCGTGTCGTAATCTATATCATCGGCTAAATTATCAAATGTTAGTTTTATTTCGCTAATTTCAGTGGGTTTTTCAAGTTCGATTAAAACCTCGGGTGTATTATCGCCTAATTCTGAAAGCCATAAATTGGGCTTGCCGTAGTTTCTGATATAGCCGTTTTTAATATTATTTACACAATATAAATTTGTTTCGCTTTCAAAAACAGGCAAATATTGCGCTTTTTTCCATAGGTATGGTTTTGGGTTTAATGTTGCTATATCAACAAAACTGTCATCATTATTAATTTTTTGCTCTAATATCTTGTAGCCGTTTATTTGAACATTGTCAACTTCAAGGCTAATATTTTCATTTTTTTCAATAATTGCAATAACATTTGTATCAATTTCATATTTTGTTAAATCTAACACAATTTTTGTTGCGGTATCGCTTTTATTAAGCGCAATATTTATTGTGCCAAGTTCAACTTCGGGGGCATAGTTTTCTGTTTTAAGTGGCTTATAAATTTTAAAATTAACGCTTGTGTTTTCGCTTGCCTTTGCAAATAGGGCAAGCTTTTTATTTTCTTTTGAAAGCGGGAACACAAAGCCTATTTCCTTATTTAAAACAAGCCATTTATCGCTGTGCATAAGTTTGCCGTTAAAGGTAGAGCTTGCGCTTACGGCGCAATTTGTAATTAAAGATGCCTGTTTTTTCTTGCCTACAATGCCTAAATCGTTTTGTTGCAATTTTTGCTGTAATTCTTCAATATAACCCTCGCCAATTTCTTTTGGCGTTTTGCCGTGTTTTTTGCAAAGTGCCGCCGCAATAGCGCAAGCTTGCCCTAAAAGCGAAAGTGTAGACATTAACCGCGTTGTGCCCGAGGCAACGTGCGAAACAGATAAACACCTGCTTGCAACCATTAAATTATCAAGGTTTTTAACACAGCAACACCTAAACGGAATTTGATAAATGCCCCTTAAATAAAAATGTTTATTAATTAAATCGTTATCAAAAAAGCCGCCCTTAGCGTGCAAATCTATCGACCAACCGCCATATCCCACAGCATCGTTAAAATCTGTTTGGAAGGCTATATCTTGTTCTTTTAAAATATACTCGCCAACCAAACGGCGAGATTCCCTTTTGCCTGCAACAGGCGCAATATATTCTAAATCGAACTGCTGTGCGTTATAATCAGACTGGTTTTTAATATAATCCCAAATATTATAAACTAGCTTATCGTGGTCTTTCATTATCTCTTCGTTTTCGAAAGTTTGGTGTTTGTGCGCGCCTGTTTCGTAATACCATTGAAAGCGATAACCGTCATATCTTGCATCTTTTGGTATTCTATCGGGAATTTCACGAAACTCAAGCGCTTTTGTAAACTCCTCGCTTATATCTTTTGCAAAATTCGGTTTTGTAAAAGGCATATTGCGGTGAAAATCTTTCGAGTAAAATGAAAGTGAACTTAAAAGCACACCGTCGTCTTCTTTTTCGGGCGCAATTGTTTCGTTCCATTTGTCTTTACCCTCGCGGCCATACATATATTCTGCACCGCAAAGATAGCCTATAGTGCCATCGCCCGTGTCGTCGATAAACATATCTCCGTTAAAGCAATAGCGTGTTTCACTTCCGTTTTGTGTGCCCTCTACGCTAATAATTTTTTTGTTGTTTTCGCAAAGGTTTACTGTATCAATATATGTGTTTAAAAACACGGTGCAGTTTTTTTCTTTTAAAAGCGCATCTACTATTACAGTGTGCCATAAATACACATTGCCCTGTGGGTTGCGGTATCTGTTTTCTATTAAAAGCTCGCCTATTATTCCGCCCTCGCGCGAGTATAAATTATATTCCGAAGTGCCTGTTGCGCCGCAAATATGCACCCTAATTTCAGGGCTTGCATTGCCGCCAAGAACGCCGCGGTTGTTTATAAGCGCAACGTTTAGCCCGGCACGCGCCGCCGCAATTGCGCCGCAAATGCCCGGCATTCCCCCGCCGCAGATAACTAAATCATATTGTTTTTCAATTGTTTTGAATTTCATAACTACCATCCTTCATATATTAGTGTAAATGCAATTTAGTTTTAGATAAGCCCTATTTAAATTCTAAAATCAAAACGCTGTCGCAATCGTAAATTCGTGGTATTGTAACATGCGCATCTATGCAAAAATTTGTTTTTTCGCTATACTCGCCCGTTAAGGTGTTAAAGAAATAATATTCTCCCGCTTTGCCGTGAATTTGCTTGTAATTTACGCAAATTCCGTAATTATCTTTTGGCGTATAAATTAAAACAAGGCTCTCGTCATTATTGCAAAGCACCCTGCCGCCGTTTTGCATGTTTCCAAATTTATATTTTGGCATTAAATTTGTGTAATCGTATTTTGTGAAAAACTCAACAAGATGTTTATAATATTCAAAATGCGGTGTGCTTTTCGCCTGCCACGGCATAACGGTTATGCTCCATGCAAGAGGCTGCCAATAATAACTGCTATATGCGCCTGCAAACATAATTTCGTAATTTCTTCTAAGGCAAGTTTGCGCATTTGTATAATTGCCGGTGAAAATATGGTAATCGCCCTCTTCATATCCGCCGTGTTCTACATTAAATATAACTTTATCGCAATGTTTATTTGCAACTTGTGTTGTTAAATTATAAATATCTGTTGCCCAATCTTGTATGGCAATAATGTCAACAAGTTCGGGATATGCATCGCAAAAACGATATTCGTGCACGGTAACAAGCCTTTTGTAAGAATCTAGCTCTTTAAGGCGCAAAATTCTGTTGATAATATAATAATTATCACAGCGGCCGTATGCCAGTGCCTCTTTGCTTATGTCCCACAGAATATTAGAAAAAGCGCCGTAGCGGTTTACTACGTAATCAAAATACATATTGTCTTCGGGGGATTTTGCAGCAGGCCAATTAACATTTTTGTTCCATACATATATCATTAAATGCGCTATTATGTTATTGTCATCAAGCGTTTTAATAATTTTATCTAAATGTTTAAAAAAATTTGTGTTAAGGCGTGTGAAATCGGGGTTATTATTGCTTCCTTTAAACGGAAAAATATCCTCGCGGCCGCTTTGGTCGTGCTCTGGTTTAATGCGCACATCACGCATCCATTCAGGGGTATCCCAACGCAAATCGTTTGCGTAAACATTCATTACAACTTGGTTAAATTTGTTATTTGCAATATACTTAATTAATTTTTCAAGCTTATTGTTTTGCTCGTTATAGCCTATGCTAAAAAGCCAGTCGCACTCGAAAGCGCAAAGATGATAAGGCGAGCCGTCTTCATAAAAAAGTCGCTGCTTATTTTTTGGCGAAAGCGTTAATGCGCCTTTTTTTTCAGCGTTTCTTTTCACATTAAAACTGCCGGTTTTTCCGTTAAGTTCTTGCAAGTTAGAAACGGTTTTATAGTTGTATTCACCTTCTTCATTAAAGCTAAAACGCAAAACAAATTCATTATTGCCATTGTAAAAACCGTTAATTTTTTTTTCGTTTTTCTCGTTTTGCAAAATTGCGTAAAAAACAATATCGCAAAAAGGGTTTAAATTTGTTTTTGCTGTGAAACTTATGTCGATAACCTCATATTTTTTTACATTCACGTTAATTCTTCCTTTTTATTTTAAATATTATATTGTTGTTTTTATTGTAAAAATTTAGTGTTTTTGGTAAAATTTAATTAGTGCTTTATTGGTTGTTAATTGTTAAAAACTAAGGTGACGAAATAATGGTGATTTCAGCTTTTGCCTTTGTTGCCGTTTTTGAAAAAATATAAAGCGTATTTGCAAATTTTTTGTAAAGAGCAAATACTATGTGTTTGCTAAAATATTAAATTAAAGAAAGGCAAGTTTATGATTATAACAATAAAAAATGGCGATATAAGCGTGCAGATAAACACTGTTGGTGGCGAGTTATACAGTGTTAAAAAAGCTGATAAAGAATATTTATGGCAAGGCGATGAAAAATATTGGGAGCGAAGAGCACCGCTTTTGTTTCCGATTGTTGGAAGTTTGCGAGACGGAAAAATTAATATTGGCGGTAAGCTATGCCACTTGCCCTCTCACGGTTTTTTACGCGACACGAATGGGGAAATTTTAAGCCAAGGCGAAAGCGAAGTAACTCTTCATTTTTCTTTTTCTGATGAGCAATTGCAAAATCACCCATTTAAGTGCGATTTTACGGCATATTTTTATATAGAAAACAATAAAATTCACACCGAGTATACACTTTGCAATTTAGATAGTAAAACTATGGTGTATAACTTTGGGTTGCACCCTGCTTTTAACTGCAACACGCAAAGTGATGAAAAATTTGAAGATTACTATATTGAATTTGCAAATAAAATGCATTTGCAAACATGCCTTTTTAACGATGATGTTGAAGTTGAATTAAACCGCAAAAAAACCGTTGTAAATAATGAAAACTATTTGAATTTAACGCGCGATTTATTCCACCGCACAGTAATTTTTACAGATATTAATTTTAACAAAATATATTTATGTAACAAAAGCCATGGGAAGCTTTTGGAATTTTCTTATGATAATTTTAACATTTTTGCCATGTGGCAACCAAAGAACGCACCTTTTGTATGCTTTGAACCATGGGCGGGAATGAGCTCTATAGTGCAAGATTTTGAAAATTTAGAAGAAAACCCAACGGCGCAATTTTTAAATGCAGGCGAGCAAATAACATATAAAATGAATTTAGCATTTTTTGATTGATGAAATATTGATAATATAACGAGAGGATGCATAAGATAAATGTATGACTTAAAAGGTAAAATTTGCGTTGTTGCAGGCGCATCCAGCGGAATTGGCCGTGAAATTTGCATACAGCTTGCAAATTGTGGCGCAATTGTAATTTGCGCTGCAAGAAGAAAAGAAAAACTTCAAAAAACAGTGCAGCTTATTGAAGAAAACGGCAATGTAGCAACCGCCTATGCGTGTGATTTTAATAACCCATCGCAAGTTGAAGCATTAGCGCAATTCACACAAAAAGAATATGGCAAAATTGATGTTTGGGTGAACGGCGTTGGCGTAAATAACGCAATGGGAATAACATGGGAAATAGGTTATGACGAATGGATACAAGAAGTGCACGGTAATTTACAAACTTGCTACATAGGCACAAAATGCGCGATAAATATTATGAAAGAACAAGGCTTTGGAAGAATAATTAATATGTCCGGCGGCGGCGTTTTGCGCCCCGAAATTTACAACAGCGCTTATGCTTGTTCTAAAACGGCGCTTGTTCGCTTTACCGAGTGCATGGCGCTTGAACTTGCAAAAGAAAATTTGCCAATTAAAATATTTGCTTTTAACCCCGGCCTTGTTCGCACACAGCGCACATTAGATTTAGTAAGGCAAGAGGCAACAAAGAAATTTATGCCCGGCATAATAGATAAAATTGAAAACGATGAGGCAACGCCTATTCACGTTCCTGCGCAATATATTGCATTTATTGCAAGCGGCGCCGTTGATAAACTTTGCGGCTGTTTATTAACCACCGAAATGGACAAAGAAATACTAATAAAAAATGCCGATGAAATAGTTGCAAATAATTTATACAAAATACATGTTAAAACTTAAGATAGCTTTACATCTGTTTGTTTTCACTATCTATATAGTTTTGAACACTATTAAAAAGCCACCGCGGCGGCTTTTTAATAGTGATTTTTTTATAGCCCTTTATAAACTGTTTGGGAATGGGCGTTTCCATCCTTTATAATTGAACGCTCGCATGTCTTTTTTCTGGTGGAAATCGCCGGGTTTCGCTATAAGGTCGCTGTTGCCATCGTTTATTGCATCAAATGCCCTTTTTTCAATTTCATTACGCATTTCCTCTGCTTTTTGCGCAAATGCACTATCGCAAAGTAAATTGTTTTGCATTTGTGGGTCTTTAATAAAGTCGAACATCTCGCGAACATTGTTAAAATACACATTGTATTGGTATTGCGATTCTCTTAACATCCAGCCTCTTTCGTTTGCTCCAAAAACCGCCGCTCTCTTTTCAGTTTTGCCGAATGGTGCAAGCGTTGTTGAATCCACAGTATCCTCAACATCAATACCGGCAAAATTAAGCACTGTGCTGTAAACATCGCTTAAAGATACCACATGGTTATATTCTTTATGCGCTTGGCCGGGATACTGCACAATAAGTGGTATTCTAACAGCGCTATCGTAAAAATGGCCTTTTCCTGCCATGCCGTAATCGCCCAAATAATCGCCGTGGTCTGCGCTGAAGATAATTATGGTGTCATCATATATGCCCTCGTTTTTCAGCTTTTGTATAATTTCACCAACGTAGCTATCTAAAGCTTGCACAAGCGCACAATAATGCAAACGTATTTTTTCAATTTGCTCGGGGGTTGTGTCTGCAATATCAACGCCGTTCCACGGGCCTAAATTGTCTTTGCGGTTTTGCGCCAAAAATTGCTTTGACGTTTGTGTAATAGGCGCGGCCTTTGGCATTGGCGCTGTTTGCATTTTATCCATCATTTCTTTTGAGGGGTCATACGGGCAATGTGGCCCCGGAAAGCCCACTATCATTGCAAACGGCCTTTCTTTGTCAACTGCGCCTAAATAATCTAAGGTTTCGTTGCAAACAAACCTATCAATTTGCATTTCTTCGGGCAAATAGCTAATTGTTGCGCCTTTGTGTTCGTAATATCCCTCGCTTGCGCTTGCGTGCAAACGTTTATATCCGTTTTTATTTAAGAAAATAGTGTAATCGTCGTGAATTGCGGTGTGCCTTTTATCCTCGGCTATTACACGGTGCTCAAATCCCTCGCTTATATCCCAAGGGTAAAAATGCATTTTGCCAATTGATGATGTATGGTAGCCGTTTTCGGCTAGCTGTGTTGCCCATGTGTGTATGCCCATTTCGTCGTGGTCGGGCCTTAGCCATTGGTTGTTACCTAAAACTCGGTTGGCAAGCGGCGATTTGCCTGTTAGCATAGCCGCCCTTGCCGGCACGCAAGCAGGCGATGCCGTAACTGCGCCGTTATATTGAACACCTCTTTGTGCAAGCGCATCTATGTTTGGGGTTTTTAGAAAATCTGCACCGTAGCAACCGCAAAAATCGGTTCGTAATTGATCTGCAAAAATAAATAAAATATTTTTCTTTTTCATTGTATAGCCTTTCATTATTCGTTTTGTTTTATATGTAAAAGAAATATGCCTTATCAAATTCTTATACAAACATAAAAAATAGGGCTCGAAATTACTATATATTAATTTTCCCTTGCCGATATTAAAACGGCAAGGGAAAATTATTGTTGTTCTAATAGCGTTTACTTTAAAAAACAGTGTGGGTACGCCCTAAATATTAACCTTTAACGCCTGAAAGCGCAACGCCCTCAATAAATTGTTTTTGAAGCAATAAGTATAAAATAATAACAGGTAAAAGCGCAATTGTTGCACCTGCCATTTGCATGCCGTAGTTTTCCGCCATATTGTCTTTTAAAAGTGCAATACCAACGGCAAGAATTTGCTTGTTAATGTCTCTTATATAAATAAGTGCCGACATATATTGGTTCCAGCCCCATGTAAATGCTAAGATGCCAAGGGCTGCAAGCTGTGGGCGTGAAAGCGGAAATGCAATTCTAAAGAATATACGTGCCTCGCCTGCGCCGTCTATGCGCGCGGCTTCAAGCAATTCATCGGGTATACTTGTGTAAAATTGGCGCATTAAGAAAATTGCAAAAGCGCAAAAAGACCAAGGAAGCACCAAAGTTAGCCATGTATCTATAATATCAAAAAACATATACATTTGAAATTGCGGAATAAGCCTAACTTCTATTGGTATCATCATTGTTGAAACAAAGCACAAAAACAAAATGCCTTTACCTTTAAAATCCAGTTTTGCAAACGCATAGCCCGAAAGTGAGCCAAATAGCAAAACCACTAATACTATCCATGAAGTTGACCAAATTGTGTTGGCAATCCATGTAAAAAACGGAAATTCTGTTAAAACTCTTTCATAATTGTAAAAAGTTATTGGGTTTGGTATCCACTCTATTGGTGTGTTAAATACATCTGCCTCGTTTTTAAAAGATGTTGAAACCATCCAAAACAGAGGTATTACCATTACCAAGCCAACTGAGAACATAAAAATAAAAGTTATTATTTTTTTAATTTTTTCTTGCCTGTACATATTATACCTCCTTAAACGTATTTAACCCATTTTTTCTGGGCTATCCATTGAACAAATGTAATTAATAGAATAATTATAAAGAATATCCATGTAACCGCTGAGGCGTAGCCCATGTTAAATTTAACGAATGCCTCTTCATAAATATGCATAATTGTTGTGTATGAAGATGTTCCGGGGCCGCCTTTTGTTAAAACGTTAATTTCTGCAAATATTTGCAAAGATTGAATTACGCATGTAACAGAGAGGAAGAAAGTTGTGGGTGAAACCATTGGAACAGTTATGCGGAAAAACTTTTGAATTGGTGAAGCGCCGTCGATATCGGCGGCTTCGTAAAGGCTTCTTGAAATGCCTTGCAAGCCTGCAAGGAAGATAACCGTGCAATAGCCTATGTTTTTCCAAACCCAGAAAATAGCAACTGTAATTAGCGACCAATCGCTGCTGGTTGCCCAACCCGGTAAATCTACAACGCCAAGCGTTGATAAAAACGAGTTAATGGGTCCCCTAACAGGGTGAAACAAAGCCGAGAAAACAACGGCAACAGCAGTAACTGTTGTTATATACGGCATGAAATACATCATGCGAAGTGCGCCGCGCGCATATATTTTTTGATTTAACATTGCCGCCAAAATAAGTGCAATAAAAATCAGCACGGGAACGGCTATTACAGCAAAAATCAGATTATTTGTGATACCGGTTTGGAAATAATCGTTTTGTAGGGCGGCTAGGTAATTTTCAAGGCCTACAAAAGTAGAGCGTTCCGGGCGGAACATATCCCAATCCATAAAACTTAGAAATAAAGAGTAAAAAAGCGGATATATCATAAAAGCTAAAAAGCCAACTGTTGACGGAATAACAAAAAGCCAACCTGCCAAATTATGTTTATAAACGCGTTTTATTCCCGAACTGTTTTTTTTCTTCAAAATTCTTCCTCCTCTTAAACAAAACTGTGTCATGTATCCATGGCACAGTTTTATTTTAAAGTTTAAATATTATTTGCTTTTAAAGTTTATTGTAATGTGCTTAGGTGTTCGTCTGCCCTTGTTTTAATATTGCTGATTGTTGTGTCTAAATCTTGCTCTTGAACAAAGTATAGGCCAACTTCTTCGTTCATAATTTTGTTGTACTCTATGCTGCCAGGGCCAAGAACTTTTTCTGCAACAATTTCAATTTCAGGGTTAGCAAAAACTGCAAGGAATTCTTCTTCTGTAATGCCGCTGTCTTCTTCCCAGAAAGCAATAGCTTGTGAGAATACGTTTTCAGCCTCAACAGTGTTCTCGATACGAGGACGGTCTGAAATTTCTTTTATGCGTGCTTGGTATTCTACCATAATTTCAAAAGCAAGTGCTGGATCTGCTGAAGTTGCGCCTACAGCCATGCCACGAATGTCGCCCCATGTTTTTACGTTTTCAGGGTCGTTATTAGGTAGTGGGCAAATGCCGATATCCCAATCGCGTGGATATTGCTCTAAGTCCATGCTCCAGTTCATAACCCAGTCGCCTGCAGGTAGCATGCCGTAGTTGCCGTTTAAGAAAGCTTGTACTTGTGTGTTAGATGTTTGAATGTCTGAATATGTAGGAATGCTTTGGTCTACGTGCATTCTGTTGTATTTGCCTTCCATTGAAGCTCTGATAGCAGGGTCTTCAATGTTTGATAAGCCGTCTTCTGTGAAGAATTTATCAGCACCGCCAAGTGTGATGATAGCTTCGCTCATCCAGTACATTTCCCAGTTAACTTCTAATGCGCCGTAAATTTTATCGCCGCCCTCGCCGCTTGTTAAAGCTAAAGCAAGTTCGTTATATTCTTCCCATGTCATAGGCTCGAATGCGCTTGGGTATTCAATGTTTGCATTGTCGAAAATTTGTTTGTTGTAAGCAATACCCCATGTTGTAGCTGTGATAGGAATAACATTTATTTCATCGCCGGGGTTTACGTTTTCGATATAATCGCCATAGTGCTCATAAAAATCAAAGCCTTGCTCTGCAGCAATTTCATCAAGTGGGTAGAAAAGGCCTTCTTCTGCCCATAGTGAACGGTTGATACCGCTTGATGCATCAAGAATATCTATTTGTTGGCCACCTGCAATGCTGATAGGCATTGTTTCTGTGTAAGTAACATCGTAAGGAATAGATTCCCAAGTTACGTGAGAATATTTCTCTTGTGCCATAACGTCTTCTAACGCTTGTTGTGCAGCAGGGTCTTCGTCATGTGGTGCACCAAGGTTGAAAATTAGGTGAATAGGTTCTTTTTCTTCTGCTGTGTCTGCTGTGCTTGCATCGCCTGTTGTATCAGCAGGTGTGCTTTCTTCAGCGGGTGCGCTGCCACAAGCAGCAAGTGTAAGTAACATTGATAGTGCAAGAATTAAGCTAAGTACTTTTTTTAACATTAGATTACCTCCTAAAGTAATTGTGTGTTTATTATACATGGTAAAAACAAAGTTTAAAATAGATAAAGTTAATAATTTTTGTATTAATTATTAAATGTTTGTTACTATTTGTAATATTGTTTGTGCTTTTTTTATATTTTTTGGCTTTTTTTAATATTGATATATGATTTTTGTAATATTAATCTATTTAATGTTATTAAAATTAACATATATATAATTAATTTTGCTGTTTATTATTTTAGATAAATAGCAATTTTAAACAAAAGCAAAGCTTATATTTTTGCAATATAACACAACTTGCAATAAAAACTTTGTAATGATATAATATTTCATAGTGCTATTTATATTTACCTACGGCTAACATAAACAGCAATGTGCATGGCACGCCGATTAAATAAAAAAATATATAACCGAAACGAAGTAAAGGTTATTTATATATAATACTTATATAAAGGGGGAAACGCATTGAAATTAAAAGTTAAGTTATTTATAATTTTCCTTTTTCTTTTTTCAACGCTTTCGGCTCTTATCGGCTTTTTTTCGTATTACACCGCAAATAATATAATAATAAATAATTACACAACAAAAGTAAGCGAAAATTTAAATTATGTTCACGACATTACACAGCAACGCGTTTTAAGCTTATATGATACAGTTAATTATATTACAAATTCAGAAGCCGTAGAAAACAGGCTTTCTTCTACATTTGATACATTGTCTCCACTAGAGCAAGTTTCCGCCGATGCGCAGTTAAGTGAATTTATCAGTTATTTTGTTAGTTTCGATTTGTTTTCATCTATCAATAATATTTATCTATTTAATTTAAACGGTGTGGATTATTTTAGTGGAATTGGTTTTATAAGCGAATACCACAAAAACGAATACAGAAAAATGGCTATAAACACCGCTTTTGATACCGATAACAAGCTCCACTATGTTCAAATGCAAAGCACATTTGAGTTCGCCCTGAACTCAAATGAAAATTTAAGATTTTTTAAGCCGATTTATCAAGATGGCAAACTTTATGCATATTTTTTTATAGATGTTGATTCAACATATTTTTTTGAATTAATTAACACCGATAATTTAGAGGCTGATACCGCTATTTATATTGTAGATGAGCAAAACAATATTTTACAATCCAACAAAGATAACTTTATTGGCACTACTTTTTCATATCCAAGTGAAAATTCTATTATACAAGAAAGAGCTATTGATAATTTCAACTGGCGGCTTATTTCGATAACCCCAAGCAATATTATTACAAAAGACAGCAACTTAATTTTAAACCAAACTTTAATGCTAACGGCTGTTTTTATTATTCTTGCCGGTTTTTCGATTTTTTTACTAACAAACAGAATAACAGCACCAATAAACAAATTAATGCGCGGC
Source organism: uncultured Bacteroides sp. (assembly GCA_964369495.1). Classification (GTDB taxonomy): domain Bacteria; phylum Bacillota; class Clostridia; order Oscillospirales; family Ruminococcaceae; genus Ruthenibacterium. The sequence goes on from CAYJGM010000021.1 coordinate 12,470, forward strand.
ATTGAAAAAGTTCGAAGCGGAAATTTAGATGTAAAAGTTAAAAAGACAACAAACGATGAAATTGGCGATATGACAGAAACTTTTAATATAATGGTTTCAGATTTAAACCTTCTTGTAGAGCAAAGAATTGAATACATTAAAGAAGTAAACGACGCACAATATAAAGTTTTACAATCGCAAATAAACCCACATTTTATTTATAATACATTAAACACGGTTAAATTTATGGCGCAAGTTCAAAACGCGCATAATATATCTAACACTGTGGGTTTAATTTCAGATTTATTGCGCCTTTCAAGCCACACAACAGGCCAATTTGTTCCGCTAAAACAAGAGCTTTTAATTGTTGAAACATATGTTAAAATCCAGCAAATTCGCTATAATTATAAATTTAAGTTCAATATAGATATGCCAGCGGAATGTACGCAAATAATTGTGCCGAAATTTATAATTCAACCCATTGCTGAAAATGCTATTTTCCACGGAATAGAACCTAAAAAAGGGCTTGGAATATTAAATATTGAATGCCGTTTAGAAAACGACGTTTTAAAAGTTAGCGTAAGCGATAACGGAATTGGAATGTCTGAGCAAAAAATTCAAAGAATCCTTTCCGATAAAACCATTGAAACCGATGGCTTAAATGGCATTGGTTTGCCGAATGTAAATAACCGTTTAATCTTGCTTTTCGGAGAAGATTACTCGCTAAAAATAAAAAGCGTAGAAAATGAGGGCACGCAAATGTCTATAAGTATTCCAAAGCAATCAGAATTAAATAGCGAGGCAAGTAAAAAATTCAATGAATAAGCATGTTTTAATTAGCAAAAAGGGGGTGAAACATTGTATAATTTATTAATTGTTGACGATGAAATTATAAGCCAACTTGGCATTATGAACATCATAAATTGGCAAGATTACGGCTTTAAACTTTGCGCTAAGGCGAAAAACGGCAAAGAAGCGCTTGATGTTATAGAGGCAAACGATATTAACCTTGTTATAACCGATGTAAACATGCCGATAATGACGGGAATTGAGCTTATAGCCGAATGTAAAAAATTACACCCTAATGTGCTTTTTGTGCTTTTAAGTTCGCACGATGATTACAGCTTTGTGCGCGAGGGTTTACAGCTTGGCGCGCTTGATTATCTTTTAAAAATAAGCCTTACCCCCGAGGCGATAATTAACTGTGTATCAAAGGCAAAACAAACGCTAGACAGCATTGACGGCAAGCCTAAGGCAGATGCAAAAATAGGCACTTTTGAGCTTACCACCTTGCGCTCTGCCTTCATTAAAAACTTTTTGTTTAACAGAATAGATAACACCGAATATTTCCTGCAAAAATGCAAAGAGTACAAAATGGTTATGCCTTTTGATAAATATTGCGTTGTTTCGTTCACCTTTAAGCAACAAGAACTTACGCAAAATTCAGAATTATCGCCTATGATTTTTTCAATTACAAACGATATTTTACGCGATTTTGAATATGGTTACCCTTGCGAAACCAGCCTTGGGGAAATATCTATTTTACTTAATTTTGAAAACAACAATAAACTTTCTGCAATTGATGATTTGCTAGAGCGAATTATTCTGTTTGTAGATAGCTACTTAAACCAAAAAACAAATATATATATGAGCAATATTATGCATAACATAAGCGATATTCCGCTTGCATATTTACAAGTTTGCCAAACACGGCATTTTATTAATTTACAAGAGGGTGGAATTAACCGCTATAGCGAAATTATTGATTTGCAACATCAAAAACAAGAGCAGGCAATTGATAATTTCATTATACAATTTGAAAACGCAAAAAACGGAATATCGGCTGATTTTATAAAAGTTTTCGATGAAACTATCGCCTATATATCTAATGTTAAATTTATAGATAGCCAAAAAATATTATATTTTATAAAAAGCATCATAAGAATATGCTGTGAATATTGCGAGCGCCTTGGTGAAAACAAGGCAACTATCCCATTCACAGATATGGACAACGATGCGCTTTCACTGCTTTTAACAGGCAAAGAAAAAATAAACAATATTTTAAACAAATTAAAAAGTGCCGTGCAATCTTTAGATGAAAGCAAAGATTCAAACCATATTATCCGAAACGCAAAGCTATATATACAAAACAATTATAGCAATAAAATATCCATTAAAGAAATTGCAGATGAACTTCAAGTTTCACACCCTTATTTAAGCTCGCTTTTTAAAAAGCAAACAAACGCATCAATTAAAGAATACTTATTAAGCGTACAAATGCAAAAAGCAAAAGATTTATTAAAAAGCTCAACCGAACTTGTTTCAAGCATTGCCATACAAGTGGGCTATGATAACGAGTATCAATTTTCTAAAATATTTAAGCAAAAAACAGGTATGACACCAACGCAATACAGAAATGCACAATAAAATGGCCTGTCTCTTCAAGATATTTATTTCATTTTATATAGCTAGAATAAACAAAAAATCGGCGTGTTACATTGTTGACACGCCGATTTTTTATTAAATTTACATACGCTTTTCGCATTTTATTAATGTTAGCCGCCGGAGAATAATAAGAACTTATTTTTAATTTTTATGGCTTTTTTTGCTGTAAAAAAAGCCAATTGCAGCGCCAACAATTCCGCCTACAATATGCGTAATTTGTGAAACGTTATCAAATAAAAACAAAGCCGAATATATTTCTTTTCCAATATATAAAACAGCAACTAAAATAAATGTAATTGGCACGCCTTGCCCTTTAAAGCCTGTAACCGAAGATAAAATTATAAACATAAACACAACGCCGCTTGCCCCAAGCAGCGCATTTGAAAAGAATGTAAATTGCACAAGCCCTGTAATAACCGCTGTAATAAAAATTATTATCGCCAATTTTTTCGAACCGTATTTTTCTTCTAAAAGCGGCCCTAAAAGCAAAATATACATTATATTGCCCATGAAATGCTCAAAGCCGCTATGCCCAAAAACATGGCCAACAAACCTTAAATATGTAAGCGGGTTTGTTAATGGCGCACGGTAAACGCTAAACAATAAATAATCTGTATAGCCTTGTGTAATAATGCCCAAAATTGTTGCAATAAAGCAAATTATTGTAAATATAATTACCGTAGGTGCATTAAAAATAATTGTAAATTTCTTTTTCAAAGCAATCTCCATTCCGCAATTTTGCTTTTATATTGTTATAAGTTTAATATTGTGTAATAAATTATAATGTATATTTTAATTTATGGCAATTATTTTTTCAAATTAGCTTATTACACAAAATAAATAACTTTGAAAAACAATACATGCGTAAGGTTTTTCAAAGTTATTATCGGTTTAATTATTAATCTATATCAACCATAATTTTAACGCCCTCGCGAACGCCGGCGGCACGCATTACAATTCGAATTGCCTTTGCAATTCTACCTTGTTTGCCAATAACACGGCCCATATCCGCTTGTGCTACACGCAAATGATATACCACTATGTTTTCTTCGTTTGGCTCATCTACGGTAACTTGTACGGCTTCTTTATCTTCCACAAGGCCGCGTGCAAGTGCAAGTAACAATTCCTGCATAGTGTAAAACCTCTCTGTGTAAGCTTATAATATTTCGTTTTTCTTTAGCAAATTGCGCACTGTATCTGTTGGCTGCGCGCCTGTAGCAATCCATTTTTTTGCTTTTTCAGCATCAATTTGCACAACCGCAGGTTCTTTTGTAGGATCGTAAAATCCAATTTCCTCAATAAAACGTCCATCACGTGGGAAACGTGAATCTGCAACTACCACACGGTAAAAAGGTGCTTTTTTTGCGCCCATACGGCGCAACCTAATTTTAACTGCCATAATAATAACCTCCAATTATTTAAGTGGGCTTTTATTAATTATTCAATAAATTGCCCTTTATTTATCATAAACAGTGCTGTGGGTAAAACCTTTAAACAATTGCCGTTAAAAACTATGTTTTAATGGCTGTTTAAGTTTAACTTCTGCCTGTAAATGTACTAAAACATGCCTTGCATATTGCCGTTAATGCCCATTTTGCTCATTTGTCTTTCAAAACCTTTTGGGTTTCTTTTGAACTTTTTCATCATTTTGCTCATTTGCTCGAATTGCTTTAAAAGCCTGTTGACATCTTCTACCCTAGTTCCGCTTCCCGCCGCAATTCTGCGTTTGCGCTTAGGGTCGATAAGTGCCGGGCGTTCACGTTCTTTTGCTGTCATACTTTGGATAATTGCTTTAAGCCGTGCAAATTCTCTTTCGCTTTTTTCAAGCGCATCTTCATCTACTTTTCCAGCTGCGCCCGGCAACATTGAAACTAGTGCGCCGGCTCCGCCCATTTTCTTTATTTGGTCAAACTGGGCCAACATGTCGTTCATGTTAAACTTGTTTTCCATCATGCGGCGCATGGTTTCTTCGGCCTCTTGTTCGTTTTGTGCACTTTGTGCCTTTTCAATCAATGTTAAAACATCGCCCATACCCAATATTCTGCTTGCCATTCTATCGGGGAAAAACTGTTCTAAATCATCAATTTTTTCGCCTGTGCCCGCAAATTTAATCGGTTTTCCGGTAACGGTGCGAACACTAAGCGCGCTGCCGCCTCTTGTATCGCCGTCAAGCTTTGTTAAAATAACGCCGTCAAGCCCGGTTAAATCGCCAAAAATCTTTGCAACATTTACCGCGTCTTGCCCTGCCATTGCATCAATTACAAGCAAAGTTTCATCAACTTGCACATTTTGTTTTATTCTTGCAAGCTCTTGCATTAATTCTTCATCTACATGCAAACGGCCTGCGGTATCCAAAATAACAATATCGTTGCCGTGGTCTTTTGCATAATTTACCGCAAGTTTTGCAATTTCCTCGGGTTTTTTACCGCTTTCGCTGTAAACCGGCGCACCCGCTGTATTGCCAACAATTTTAAGTTGCTCTATAGCGGCGGGCCTATAAATGTCACAAGCGGCAAGAAGTGGGCTGTTTCCGTTTTTAATAAAATATTTAGCCAGTTTAGCCGCATGTGTTGTTTTACCTGCGCCTTGCAAACCGCACATCATAATAACGGTTGGCGGCTTGCTTTTTATATGCACATGTGCAGGCTCGCTTCCACCCATAAGCTGTGTTAATTCTTCATTTACTATTTTTACAACTTGCTGTGCAGGCGTTAAACTTGCCATAACTTGCTCGCCCATGCATTTTTCGCTTACACTTGCAACAAATTCTTTTGCCACTTTAAAGCTAACATCGGCCTCTAAAAGCGCAATTCTAACTTCGCGCATTGCCGTTTTTATATCGTCTTCATTTAATTTGCCTTTGCCTTTTAGCCTTTTAAACGCGGCATTTAATTTATCTGATAATGTTTCAAAAGCCATTTATTCTCCGCCTTTGCTGTTTAATCCTGAATTTCTTTAATTATGATAAGCATTTCATCTACCGCATTTGAAATATCTTGGTTTTTTGAATACCCACCATCGTTTATAAACTGTATACTTTTTGCCAAACTTTCAAGATGCTCTATGTTTTTTTGCATTATACGGTATTTTTTTGCAAAGCCTATTTGGTTTTCAAGCTCTGTTATAACGCTTTCACCGCGCTTTATCGCATCGCGCACACCTTGCCTTGTTATGCCGCAGTTTGCCGCAATTTCCGCAAGGGATAAATCATTGTTATAATATTGCTCCATAACATCTTTTTGTTTTAAGGTTAACGCATCGGCGTAAAAATCAAGTAAATATGAAATGTTTAGGTTTTTTTCCATGCTATGCTACACCCTTCACAAAAAAAATATATGTAAAGTTATCAACTTTACACTACGCTATATATTAAAACACAAAAAGGCTGTAAAGTCAAGTGCTTTACAATAAATAATAAAATATAATAATTTTCTACATTTTTAATCAAAACACGTGCATTTATTTATAAAATATAGTATAATATATTAAATATAGCAAAAAAATCATAAAATAAATCATGTTATCTATTTTTGAGGTGAGACAAAACATGCCAATAACTAAACATTATTATGAAACTTTATATTCAAACCCTGTTTTTTCGCTAAAAGGTTTTTGCAAAAAGCATTTAATAGACGGAGAAATTTTTGCATATTTTGCCGGTGGTGGCGCAACAAATACGCTTAAAGATTCCCTTGCGCAGGGAATTTTGGCGCTTGCGGCAGAAAAAGGCCAATTAAAGGCAAACCAAAATGTATTAGAGGCATCAAGCGGCAGTTTTGCCGTTGCGCTTGCAATAGCTTGCAGTTACACAAATCACCCTTTAATTTTGTGTATGCCCTCTTCCGTGCCGCCTGAACGCAGAGAATTTTTTGCTAAACTAGGTGCAAAAGTTGTCATATTAAATTATGCAAACAACAGAGATATAATTATTTCACGCGCAAAGCAAATTGCCATTGAGCAAGACGCATATTTTGTAAATTATTTCGATAATGATTTTAACGCTGAATTTCACAGGCGAATAACAGGCCCTTCGCTTTTAAGGGCAACAGGCAACGATGTTGATGCTATTGTTATGGGTGTTGGCAGTGGCGGCACAATTACAGGCGTTGGCGAGTATGCAAAAGCATGGGTGCCAGATGTTAAAATAATAGCGGTAGAGCCTTACGAGTGCCAGGCAATAACCAAAAACGCTATAACAAGGCATAAAATTCCCGGCCTTGGCGCAGGCTTTGTGCCCGAAAATTACAACCCTTATATTGTAGATGCCGTAATGGCTGTTCCCAGCGAAAACGCAATACAAGCAAGTTTTGATGTGCTTTTAACCGATGCTATACCGGCATGCGTAAGCGGTGGCGCGGTGCTAAGCGCTGCTGCCCAGTTAATGAGAGAACAAACAAAAATTAAACGTGTTGCGTGTATAATAGCAGGTAAAACCACATACGAATAAAAATGCATTTGCCCTGATATCATTTTTTATTAAAAATATATACATTTAAAGGAAAGGTGTGCAAAAGATGCATGAAATATCGGCCGAGGGCATTAGCGTTGGAATTGGCGATGGGCTACTTTATAAGTACGAGTATAATATAAATTTTTACTCCAATATTTATGCGGATATTATGATTTGCACAGAAAACATATGTGATAACATACAAAAGAAACTTGACTTTTATAAAGATAAAAAGCAAGATGAAATTGATTATGTTAAAGAGCATATGAAACTATTAAGCGCGCAATTTAATATGCTTAGCGACGATGTTTTTTTAAATTTAATAAAAACGCATCTAAACGAAAAGAATCTTTTGGCACAATTTGTATTGAAAAACGCTTGTGAAGATTACTGCACTGCGCTTATTAATTCGAACGACACCTTTACGCATGAAAACCATAAAAAAATATGCGAAGTTTATAACCAAATAATAAAAAACCTTGCACAATTAAAGCTATTAAAATGTTGCGAACAAAGCCAAAGCAGAATTGTTTTAGCTATAAACGCAGATATCGACATTAATGTGCTTACACAAATAGAAAGCAAGATATGCGCTATAATATTTAACGATGAGTGTTACAAAAAATTGCATTTTATATATGTAAATAGCCAAAGTATACCTTGCGCCGTTATGCACAATGGTTTTAACGATTTACTTTTAAACACACGCACAATGCTAGACGGTGAAACAGGCGTAATAGTGCAAAACCCCGATACACAAACAAAAACAAACTACGCCCGTAAACACCTTTTTTTAAAAAGAAAAGAAGGCGGCGTTCAAATATTAAAAGGCGTTCCCGCAAGCACAATTAACGGCATAAACGTTAAAATGTTTGCAAGTATTTCACAAATTAGCGGTGCACGCAAAGCAATAATGCAAGATGCACAAGGCATTGGCGTTTTTTATCCCGATATTATTATGGCAATGCAAGAAGAAGATATTTTTGATGAAGATATTTTATATCATTTATACCGAGATGTTTTTGTTTTGATGGGCCAAAAAAGAGTAAATGTTCTTTTAAAGCCGTGTGAGGTTAGTGGCAATTATAAAACTACAAGTTATGAAACATCTTTTAAAGAGAGTAAATATAAAGCAAATTTACGCGCACTTTTAAGGGCTTGTAGCTTTGGAAATGTTGGCGTATTGTTGTCACATGTGCCAAATGAAAACACAATAAATGAATTTAAAACAGAACTTAAAACACAAAAGCTTCAATTAATTAACGAGAAAAAAAATATCGGCAATAATAATCTCGAAGTGGGCGCTGTAATTAACACGGTATATTGTAGTTTTGTTGCTGATTTAATTGCAAAAAGCGCAGATTTTATTTTTGTTGATATAACTGAGTTAACCGAAAATTTAAATAATTTACACACACAGGCCTTTAATGAAAAAAACACAAAAAAATCAGATAATCGTGTGGCTTTACGTTGTTTTGCGCAACTTATGAAACTGCTTAACAACAACACCACAAAACGTATTTATGTAAGCGGAATAAACACAATCGATGCAATATTTATTGATTTTTATCTCGCATTAAATATTAAAGAATTAAGCTTACTTCCTCGTGATATCTCTATAATGAAAAAATCAATAAGAGCAATATCTTCCGAAGACAGTACAAAAATATTGCAAAAATATCTATGAGGTAAACCGCAGCAATTTTTGAATTTTGGTTAAATAAAAACGATATCATGTTATTTTTTAAACATACAATCGCCCTTTAAATGAAGCAAAAATCATTTAAAGGACGATTTAATTATATTATAACGGAGGGTAAACAATGATTGAGTATGTTGTTTATGAAACTATTTTAGGCTATATTAAATTAACCTATGAAAATGAGGCTATAATATCGCTTAAGAAAATTAACGAAAAACCTAAAGATTTTGGAACTCAAACACCGCTTACACAAAAAACCATAAAAGAGCTTAACGAATATTTTAGCGGTGTGCGAAAAGAATTTACATTCCCATATAAACTTATAGGCACCGATTTTCAAATTAAAGTTTGGCGTGCACTTTGTGATATTCCCTATGGGCAAACACGCACATACAAAGAAATTGCAATAGCCATAGGAAACGAAAAAGCCTGCAGAGCCGTTGGAATGGCAAACAACAAAAACCCTATTTCTATAGCCGTGCCATGCCACCGAGTTATAGGCGCAAACGGCAAATTAGTTGGCTATGCAGGCGGCCTTGATATGAAAGAAAAATTACTTTTACTGGAAAGCGGCACGAAAATTTTATAAGTTTTCGTATATTTCATAAATGGCATCCCAAGTTTCTTTATCAACAAAACCTGTAACGGGCAAGTTTAAATTGGTTTGGAAAGATTCAACCGCACTTAATGTTTGTAAATCGAATATGCCGTCTACAGGAACAAAAAACGCCACGCAATAGCGCACTGCAATTGCATCTATGTATGTTTGCAGGCGCAAAACTTGCAGGCCTGTGCTTCCAAGTACCAACACATTACCACCATATTCGCCATCGGGTATGGTGTTTTCACTTAACGCTTCAGAGGTTGCTGTTAAGAAAATTATAGCCATAGTATTCCATGTTTTTTCATCAACAATGCCTGTTTGCTCTAGGTTGAACTGGGCTTGAAAACTTATTACGGAATTTTTTGTTTGTTCATCGAATACACCGTTTATTTGTGTTATTGTAATTATGTTTTGGAAAAAATATCCAATATATGAGAGCATATATTGTACAAATGAAACATTTTCACCTTGCGAGCCCTCTTGCAAAGTAAAGCCGGGATATTCAAATATTGAAAGCCCAAGAACAGGCCCATCAATTGTGCGCAGTTTAGAAAATTGGCTATAAATGCTGAGCCAAGTTGCAGGGCCTACCACGCCGTCTACGCTTAGGCCTTGTAAGCCTTGCCATATTTCGACGGCGTTTTGTGTTGCCTGCCCAAAAATTCCATCATAAGAAATAACAGGCAATGGCACATAATAGGCACTTAGTAAATACAAATAGTATTGCATTTCTTTTACGTTAATTCCTGTGCTGCCAATACTTAACGGTGTGCCCGGATAAGTTCCGGGGCGTGCTGTGGGTTCTAACAATTCATTAATTAAATCGGTGTAAACCTCATATATTTTATTCCATGTCAACATACCCACAAGGCCGTCGGGGGTAAGCCCATAATAATTTTGAAAAGCTATTACACTTTGCTGTGTGCCCGAACCGAATATTCCATCTGCTGCTAAATCGGGTACATTTGGGTTGTTGCGCGCAACAATTCTTAAATAAAATTGCATGCGTTTAACATCATCGCCTGTGCTACCCACACGAAGGGTTGTTCCCGGAAACTCGCCGGGAGAGGTAATGCCCGGGGTAACATCAAGTATTCCGCTTTTATATTCTTTATATATTGCATCCCAGGTGGATTGGCCGACAATTCCATCTACGCTAAGGCCAAATTCCTCTTGGAAGGCTTCCACTGCCGCCTTTGTAGCGTTGCCAAAAATACCGTCTACTTCAATATCGGGCAAGGTGCTTGAATATTGTGCAATTTCATCCAGCCAAAACTGCACTTGAAAAACATAATCTCCCGTGCTTCCAACTTGTAATGCAGTGCCGGGATATTCACCGTCTACTAAATCGCCGGATGGTTTTTCACCCTCGCTTGTAAGTTCGGCTAAATCTTTAACGGCAACGTAAATGTACGAAATTTTATACCAGGTGCTTCGCCCTACAATGCCATCGGCAGTTAAGCTAAACTGGTTTTGAAATTTGCGAACAATTTCAGCCGTTGCAGCGCCGAAAACACCATCTACTGTGATATTGCCAAAAAACGGGTAATCCTCTGCAATACGGTTAAGTTGCCTTTGAATAATTTTTACATCTGTGCCGCTACTGCCTATGGTTAATGGCGCGCCGGGGTAGCTTTCCATAATTTCTTGTATATTATCCGTTCGTACAACTTCAATATTGTTGCCGTAATAATTGCGTAAAATTTCAATTGCGCTTAAACCTTGCTCTGCCAAAGTAACAGTTCCCCACTGTTTCATTCCCGGGCATTGGGCAATTTGCCCGTCGCAATATTCGGTATAATATGGGTCTTCAAAGCCCTCTCTGCGCACATAGGTGTTGAAAATTTCATCTGCAATTTTGCTAACGCTTTCGTAAATATTGCGCCCATAAACAAAATATTGGTCGTAACTTGTGGAGTTTGTAATATCAAAATCATAGCCTTTACTTTTATACCATTCTGTGTAAAACCTATTTAATATAATATTAATTTGCGCATGAATATTCGCCCTTAATGATTGCTCCGGCCATGTTGGATATATTTCGCTTGATGCAACATTTTTTACATAATCTATAAAACTAACGGTAACATCTTGCGCGCTTTGTGTGGGTTTGCCTAAATGCACTGTAACGGTTTTTGGAATAGTAACATCGCGCAAAACTCTTGTTATCGGGCAGGTGCCAAGCGGTTCAAGCGCACTTCCGCCACCGCCTACAAGCAAAGGATGCTCGGGGGTTTGCACAATGTCGGGCAACTGTGTTGCATCTTGTGCAAAAGGCGATGAATTTGCAGGTTGCAACAATGCATTTATCAATGTTTTTTCTTCATCAAACACTTGAAAATTTAAAACATTAAAATCATTATAGCCCTCTTTTTGTATGTAAATATCATATTCGCCATAGGGCTGTGTTTCATTAAACCTATCAAGCGATAAAAACCTCGGAGGGCAATCTAGCGTTAAATCGTCTAAAATCCCCTCATCATCTGTGTAAACATCGTATATAATTTCTTGTGTGCCCGCATTTTTAACCTTAACATTTGCATTCAAAACAGGAATAGCATCAAATGCCGTGGCAGTACGCACACGCAATACGCCTGTTCCACCTGTGATAAAATTTGCCATTTATATTTCTCCTTTCGGTTAATAATTAATATTTGCTGATTTATTATATTCATCGAAAGGTTTATATGCCACAAGTTTTAAAAGTTTTTGACATTTTGTGTTTGTGGTAGTTATTGGGTTGCTTGTTGTAGAGTAAAAAATGCATGGGTTAAGTACATTAGCGATAGAACAAAATCGACATAACAAAAAAGCAACGTTTTATTATTCAAAATTTCTGCTTTTCAATTCAATTTACACTTTATTTTAAAAAAATTAAAAATTTTCGATTATATTAAAGGATTTTTGAATAAAACGTCGTATATATTATTATGAGCATTTTATAGCAAGGAGGCATTGGTATGCAAAAAGGGTATATTCGCAAACGCGCCGAAAGCCAAGAACACAGCTTTTTGTGCGAGAGTGCTGCGTTTAGCGACGAAAGCCGTGGTAGAAAACAAGCCGAAGAACCGTGCGATTACAGAACTTGCTACCAACGTGATAGAGATAGAATTGTACACAGTTCTGCCTTTAGACGCCTAAAACAAAAAACACAGGTTTTTTTATCCCCGCAAGACGACCATTACAGAACACGCCTAACACATACATATGAAGTTAGCCAAATAGCGCGAACGCTTGCAAGGGCGCTTATGTTAAACGAAGATTTAACCGAGGCAATTGCCCTTGGGCACGATTTAGGGCACACGCCTTTTGGCCATGCGGGCGAGCGGGTTTTAAACAGCCTTAACCCCAACGGCTTTCGGCATTACGAGCAAAGCGTTAGGGTTGTTAGTTGTATTGAAAAAAATGGCAGCGGGCTTAATTTATCGTGGGAAGTTTTAAACGGCATTGTAAACCACACAAAAGGCGATTGGCCCGCGACAGACGAGGGAATTTTAGTTAGATACAGCGATAGAATTGCCTATATGAACCACGATATAGAAGATGCCTTTACCGCAGGCGTTTTAAAGCAAGAAGATTTGCCAAAAGATGTTTTGAAAGTGCTTGGAAACACTAAAAGCCAAAGAATTACAACGCTTATAGGCGATATAATTAACTCAAGCAACGGTGCGGATATAAAAATGACACCTGTTGTTCATGCGGCCTATTTATCGCTTCACTCTTTTATGTACAACACTGTTTATGTAGATGAAGTTGCAAAACGTGAAGAAAAAAAGGTTGGCGGTTTAATTTCGGTTTTATACGAACATTTTACAAATAGGCCCGAAGAAATGCCTGCTTTGTTTTTAAACATTGCCCAAAAAGAGGGCACTCAGCGCGCCGTTACCGATTATATTTCAAGCATGAGCGACGAGCTTGCAATAAAGGTGTTTGAAAGGGTTTTTGTGCCGCAAAAATGGCATGTTTTATCAGATATTTATTAGTATCTCGTGTCATTTAAAACTTTACACATCTGTTGGCTGTTTTTGCCCAAAACTGCGTTGTCGTCAATCGGAATATACAAAGTATTCCTCATTGTTTCGCCTTGTAAGGTACTAGGGCGCGTTTGCGCTATTAATTGAGAGGTGTTGCCCATTTGATACCACAGGATTATATACAAGAACTTGTGCAACGCAGTGATATTGTAAGCGTGGTGCAAAATTATGTACAGTTGCGCCACAAGGGAAGAATTCACACAGGGCTTTGCCCGTTTCACAGTGAAAAAACACCCTCGTTTGTAGTGTATCCCGAAAACAATTCGTTTTATTGTTTTGGCTGCCAAAGTGGTGGCAGTGCAATACATTTCATACAGCAAATTGAAAACATAAGTTATGTTGAGGCAATTAAATTCTTAGCGGATAAGGCAGGGATGCCGCTTTATGATGAGCACGACGATACCCTAAAAATACGTGCGAGGATTCTTGCAATAAATAAAGCAGCCGCGCGTTTTTACTTTAAAAGCATGAACGAAAACGAGGGTAAAAACGCAAGGGCATATTGGCGAAGCCGTGGCCTTAATGACGACACAATCCGACATTTTGGCTTAGGTTTTGCACCCGATAGTTTTAATGCCACAGGTAATCATCTTAAAAGTTTGGGTTTTACCGAAAGCGAAATTTTAAGTGCCGGAATTATAAGGAAAAACGATAAAGGTAATGTGTTCGATTTTTTCAGAGGCCGTGCAATGATACCTATTTTCGATTTAAGGGGAAATGTTATTGCGTTTAGCGCAAGAAATATTTTAAAAGAGCAACAGGGCGGAAAATATATTAACAGCCCCGAAACAATGGTTTATAAAAAAAGCAGAACGCTTTTTGCTCTTAATTTTGCAAAAAAACAGGCCTCTCGCCGCTATATTTTATGCGAGGGTAATTTAGATGCCATTTCGCTTCACCAAGCAGGGTTTAAAACAGCAATAGGCGCTTGCGGAACAGCGCTAACGCCCGAACAAATTAAATTGCTAGAAGATTACGCAAGCGAGCTTGTTCTTTGCTATGATACAGATGATGCAGGGCAAAAGGCAACACAAAAGGCGCTTCGCCTTTTTGAAAACTCGCCTATAAAAGTAACGGTTTTACAATTGCAAAACGCAAAAGACCCGGATGAATATTTGCAAAAATTCGGCGCGGATAGTTTTAATGCACTTTTAGAAGGTGCAAATAATGCGGTTGAATATGCACTTTTGCAGTGTAAAAATAAATACGATTTAACGCTTGATGATGGCAGAGTTGCCTATTTAAAAGATGCCGCAAATTTGCTTGCAGGCAAAATTTCAATGGTAGAACGTGATGTTTACGCAGGGCGGCTTTCAGAGCAAACAAATGTAAATAAAACCGCAATTTTAGCGCAGATAGAAACGGCGCAAAAAAGCAAGGCTAGGTATGCTAAACGGCAAAGAGAAAAAAACCTTTTAAATGAAGGTGTTGGTTTTAACATTAAAGTGCCGTACTCTCAAGGCGGGCAAAAAGCGCTTGGTGTTGCATATGCCGAACAACAATTAATGGCGGCAATTTTGCGAACGCCCGAGTTTTTACAAACTGTTTCACGCAGAATAAAACCCGAGCAATTTATAGGCGCAGACATGGCAAGGGTTTTTGAGTTAATGATTTTACGTGGAGATGAATTTTTTAATTTAAGCTCTTTTGGAGAAGAATTGCCGCAAGAAACAATACAATTATTAAGTAAAATTATTGCGCAAAATTACGATACCGCGCTAAGCGAAGAAGATGTACAGCAATATATTAAACGCATAGAGCAAAGCGTGCCCATGAGCGCAAGCGCAGGGCAAAAAAGCGAAAGCGAACTTAACGATTATATAAACAAATTAAAACAACAAAAAAACAAAAAAGTGGATTAGGAGCTAAAACAATGCCGGACAACAAAAAAAATGTAATTTTAAGCCTTGTGGAAACAGGAAAACGAAACGGTAAACTTACAACAAAAGAAATTAACGATGCTATGGAGGAAGTTGGGCTTGAAGTTGAACTGGTAGACCGCCTTTATGAAATGCTTGAAGTAAACATGGTAGACGTTGTAGACGAACCCGACGCAAACGCCGAAGAATTTACTTTAACCGAAGAAACGGTTGATGTGCTTCAAACCGCACTTAGCGCAGAGGGCGTTAATATTGATGACCCTGTTAAGGTTTACTTAAAGGAAATTGGCCGTGTGCCACTGCTTTCAACCGAAGAGGAAATTAATTTAGCACAAATAATAAAAGAGGGCGGCGAAGAGGGCGACAAGGCAAAACAACGTTTATCAGAGGCTAATTTAAGGCTTGTTGTTTCAATTGCAAAACGTTATGTTGGCCGTGGTATGCAATTTTTAGATTTAATTCAAGAGGGTAATTTGGGCCTTATAAAAGCCGTTGAAAAATTCGACCACACAAAGGGGTTTAAATTTTCAACATATGCAACTTGGTGGATAAGGCAAGCCATAACACGTGCCATTGCAGACCAAGCGCGTACAATTCGCATACCCGTACATATGGTTGAAACCATTAACAAAGTAAAGAAAATTTCAAGTTTACTGCTACACAGAAACGGGCACGAGCCAACAGTAGAGGAAATATCGCAAGAACTTGATATGCACGTTGACAGGGTGCGTGAAATTATGCGTGTTGCGCAAGAACCCGTTAGCCTTGAAACGCCTATAGGCGAAGAGGAAGACAGCCATTTGGGCGATTTTATTCCCGATGAAGATGCACCTGTGCCTGCGGAAGCTGCAAGCCATACGCTTTTAAAAGAGCAATTGGGTGGAGTTTTAAAAAGCCTTACCCCTCGTGAAGAAAAAGTGTTGCGCCTTCGTTTTGGCCTTGAAGACGGCAGGCCGAGAACCCTTGAAGAAGTTGGCAAAGAATTTAACGTAACACGTGAACGCATACGCCAAATAGAGGCAAAAGCCCTTAGGAAACTTCGCCACCCAAGCCGCAGTAAAAAACTAAGGGACTTTTTAGATTAAATCGGCACACCGTCGTCGGGCACAGTGGTGTTTTTGTTCGCATAATTACTTGCGATATCGGAAAGCTCTTCTATTGTTTGCGGCGCAATAGACATTGCCGCAACCGCATTTTGAAGCTCCGGCGCCAATGCGTGGTAATAAACCAGCATTTCCGGCGTGTAAGAATTAAATTTACCAAAATCATTTTTATAAGACATATTTTTCACCTCTAAAACATTATTTCCCCTGTGAATATAAAATATTCACAGGGGAAATTTGGTTTTTCAGTGCTTATTAATTTTTAAAGTTGCTTTCGTTGATATGACCTGCTTTTCAGCGTGAAAAAGCTAGGTTTTGTTTTATACAAAGTTAGTAATTTATTTTTTAGGTGTTTGTGAATTTTCAAAGCTGGTTTCATTGAAATGCCCTACTTTTCAGTGTGAAAAAGCTAGGTTTTGTTTTATACAAAGTTAGTAATTGTTTTTTTAGGTGGTTGTGAATTTTCAAAGCTGGTTTCATTGAAATGCCCTACTTTTCAGTGTGAAAAAGCTAGGTTTTGTTTTATACAAAGTTAGTAATTTATTTTTTAGGTGCTTGTGAATTTTCAAAGCTGCTTGCATTGAAATGCCCTACTTTTCAGCGTGAAAAGTAGCAAAACCGCTGGGGCCTTTCGA